>VBOG01000005.1 GCA_005877815.1 Nitrospirota bacterium | reverse complement strand
AATATCTTTCTGGACTCATGTGCCTTCGACCCAAAGTATTCTCCTGAGGACAAAGCGGCACTGTACCTATTCGAGCGTAGCAAAAATGGCGATCTTGTGCTCCAGATGGCTCACTCAACACAGAAGGAATTAGAACATCCGAATACCCCGAGTTGGGTTAAACATGAAGCAAACAGTTTGATTTACACAGCTGAAACTTCTTTAATTGACAGTGAGAAGAAGCTGAAAAGACAGATACTGAATGCGCTGGCAGGAAATGGAATTCCAGAAAATGTATCTCAAGACGCTCAGCATGTTTTTGAAGCCGCGAAATATGGGTCGTATTTCATTACCACTGATCAACGTATTTTGAAGAAGAAAAGTGATCTATGTTCCATATGTGGCATTGACATTGTGAAGCCGAGCGAACTGGTAGAGATATTACAGACATTTGAAATTACCTAACATCGTATCGACCGACACACCAAACAACAGTGCTCCGCTCAGGTGGCGCCGAGCGGGCGCTCAGGCGGAGCGGAGGACCATACAGCGCGAGTCTGCGGAGCTGCGACGGCGTTTCGACCCGTTGCAATGTTCGGCCAGACAAGCGCAGGAATGTGACGCGGATCTGCCATGGTCGCGATGTCGGCACACCCGAGCACGTCGGGCTGCACAAGGAGCAACGAGTTCCCGTCGCACGTCAGGGCTGTTCGGCGACAGGACCCGCAATGGTGCGCTTGCCGCTGAATCTGCACGGGTGCTACGATGCACCCTCTTATGCAAACACTGGAACGACAAGCCGAGAGGACGCAACCAGCGGGGACGGGCTCCGAGAAGGAACAAGCCGTTCAGCGGATGTTCTCCTCCATCGCCCGGTACTACGACCTCAACAACTCGCTGTTAAGCCTGGGCCTACACCACTACTGGAAACGCCAAGCCGTTGCACAGTTGGCGTCTGACAGTAACCTGATCTTGGATCTCGGCGCCGGTACGGCAGACTTAGCCCTCGTCGCCGCTCGCAGTCTGAACGGGAACGCGCGAATCGTCGCAGCAGACCTCAATCTTCCCATGCTCAAAGTGGGTTCTCGGAAGGTTTCACGAGCAGGATTGTGCGAGCACATCGTGTGCGTTCAAGCGACGGCGGAGCGCATCTGCGCGGGTGACGCCGCGTTTGACGGCGTGATCACCGGTTTTTGCATCCGTAACGTTGGCGAGCTTTCAATGACCCTGCAGGAGATTTGCCGCATATTGAAACCCGGAGGCCGGCTCGTGTGTCTCGAGTTCTCGAGGCCCGTATTCCCCTGGCTTCGCCGACTCTATGATTGGTATTCGTTCACGCTCTTGCCCTGGGTCGGCCGGAAAGTGTCAGGAGACAAGACCGGCGTGTACAGCTACCTCCCCGCTTCCATACGCGCGTTCCCCGATCAGGAAGGGCTCGCGACGCTCATGCGGGAGAGCGGCTTCGCCACTGTCGTCTATCGCAACATGACCGGCGGGATCGTGGCCATCCACACCGCGACGAAATAATGACCGGACTGCCATGAACATTCTGTACATCTTTCTCCGCTGCAAGCCAATCTATCCGGTCGGCTGCACCTATCTCGCGGATTATGTTCATAAGCGGCGGCCCGACGTTCGCCAGCGGATTGTGGACCTCTCCCAGGTGGATGCCGGTGACCGCTCGCGAGCCGTCGCGACAGCAGCGGCGGATTTCAAGCCCGAACTCGTGTGTTTCTCCTGGCGCGACATTCAGATCTTCTCGCCGCACGAAGGAGACGCGTCGCTCGAGCAGGCGTTCAATTTCTATTACTCCCATAACCCGCTAAAAAAGATCGTGGCGTCGCTGGCCGGCCTGCACTCCCTCTACCGCTACTACACCGGAATCCGCGCCAACCTGTCCTACGCCTGGACGATTCGAAAGTTGTTTCCATCGGCAGAAATCATGATCGGGGGAGGGGCGTTCGGAGCATTCGCAGACCAGTTGATCGAAAAACTGCCGGAAGGGACGATCGGCATTCTGGGCGAAGGCGAGACGGCGATCCTGAAAGTGCTGGAAGGGAAGCCGCTCGATGGCGAGCGATACATCGTTCGCGAGCGCGGCAAAACGATCAAAGGCATGGGGCAGGTCTATACCAGCCTCGACGATTTCACGATAGACCTTCCGTACATCGCATCGATCTTTCCGCAGTACCTCGCCTATGCCGGCGACTGCATCGGGGTCCAGAGCAAGCGCGGCTGCCCGTATGACTGCGCCTTCTGTCTCTACCCTTTCCTGGAAGGCAAGTCCGTGCGCTACCGCCCCGCCGCCCACGTCGTGAAGGACATCGCTCAGCATTACCATCAATGGGGCACGCGCCGTTTCTGGTTCACGGACGCGCAGTTCATTACCGGCAAAGCGTCCTACCCGCAGTGCACGGAGATCATGGAACGCATCATCGCGGACAAGATGGAACTGGAATGGTCCGGCTATATCCGGACATCCCTCATCACCGCGGATTTTGCCAAGCTCATGGTGCGCTCGGGAGTCGGCGATTTGGAAATCGCCATCACCTCAGGATCGCAGGAGGTGCTGAACGGCCTTCACATGGGGTTCAAGTTGGATCGCCTCTACGACGGCTGCCGGTACCTCCGCGAAGCCGGTTTCAAGGGGAAGGTGATCTTGAACTACTCGCTCAACGCCCCGGACGAAACGGAAGCCACGCTGATGGATTCGATCGAGTCGTACAAGCAGGTCGCGGGCATCCTCGGCGAGGAACGGGTGTTCCCGATGATGTTTTTCCTCGGCATCCAGCCGAACACCGACCTCGAACACCGACTATTGGAGGAAGGCTACCTCACGACGGGATATAACCCTCTGACATTGACGCCCGGCAGCATCCGTAAGCTATTGTACAATCCGGCCCCATTGAGCACGTTGATCGGCAAGGCCTGCCTGGCGGCGTGGAGCCGTGCGGGAGGCCAGCGCGTCGGAAGCCGAGACCCCAGGCCATGGGGGACGGACGGCGCCTATGCCGACAAAAGCCTCCTCCGGGGCGTGGAATTAAACTCGGGCCGCGACGTCCTGATGACCCTCGAAGAAATCCTCAAATCACGAAAATCCCCGGCCGAGCGTGCGTCCTCTGCAAGCAGCCGAACATAAGGCGAAATCACGCCTTTCCGGCCCGAAAAGAAGTTGCAATTCTTTTTACCCCGGTGCTAGGATACGTAACTTTTTCGCCACCTTCAGCGGTGTATGAAGGGATAGCGTTTGCCGAACGCCATCGTTCCAGTATCTTCCAGGAGACGTTATGTATAAAACGATTTACGTCCCGGTAGATAACTCCGACCACTCCAACATGGCTCTTGACGTCGGGGTCTCGCTTGCCAAGACATTCGGGTCAAAACTCGTGGGCAGCCACGTCTATGCCGCCAAGATGCACGACAAGCGATTCAAACAGATGGAAGCCGGGCTCCCTGAGGAATACCACGACGAAAACGAACTCGAACGGCAGCGCCAG
>VBOG01000148.1 GCA_005877815.1 Nitrospirota bacterium | reverse complement strand
CAAGGCTCGGGCCTTCTGAAGAAGATTCTCGGGCAGCATCCAATCGTCATCGTTCAGGATGCACACGTACCGTCCACGGGCCATCCCAAGACAGTGGTTGAAGTTGCCGATGGCGCCGACGTCGCGCTCCAGCTTCACGTAGCGGATCCGTCCATCGTGAAACGCACCGACGACATCTTCGGTGCGATCGGTCGAGGCATTGTCCGAGATGATCAGCTCGAAGTCATCGAACGTTTGAACAAGGACACTTTCGATCGCCTCCCTCAGCATCTCCATGCGGTTGCGCGTCGGGATACAGACACTCATGGTCGGATGGTTCAAGGAAGCACTCTCCATCCCGAACGGAAACAGCAACGTGGAATTCCTTGGAGGCGCTTGTCAGGCGCACGCGCATGCCCACGTTGGACATGTTTGTCTAGATTGTTCCCCAAAGCAGGTTTACGACGAAAGCCTGCACTACTGCAAAGGTTCTTAAGAATGATGCCTGCAAACTTTCGGTTAGTGAATGTGATCTCCGACTTGAGAGGGTTCCGGGCCGCCGAGGGCGTTCGGCGCGTCCATGCCTGATGCCTCAGTGTCTGAAACTCCTTACAGTCTCTCTCCTCTTCCCACCCAAAGCCATATAAATTCCCTAGGTTCTAATGAGGCCTACATTTTGCAATCTATTCGTGTGTCTTAGGATGAAAGCTCTTAATGAAGAGTGACACCCTACCAAAGGAGTAATCATGCGCGTGGCTCTGCGTCAGGTATGTGTGGCCGCGGTGGCGGCGCTCCTTTTCATCAGCCAGTCACCGGCCGATGCCGGCTTCTACACGGCCGAAGAATTGGGGATGCCCGGAGAGAGCGCGACCGCCAAAGCCCTCAATTCGACGGGCCAAGCGGTCGGAAGAACGCATCGTCCACTAGGTTCGAATACTTGGGGACTCTTCTGGACCGGCGGCAAACAGAAACTGAACTTGTATCAACTGCGGGGAGGCGATTACAGCACCGCGAATGGTCTCAACGATGCAGGGGAAGTGGTCGGCTCATCCAACACCGCGACCGCCCTCCGGGCCTTTCTCTGGAAGGCCGGCACCGGCATGCAGGACCTTGGCGCGTTGCCGGGTGACAGCGGCAGCGAGGCATTCGGGATCAACAACGCAGGGACCATCGTCGGAGACTCGAGCGGGCCCAACGGCGTGCAGGCGGTTCTTTGGAAAAGAAATGGTGGCATCGAGTCTCTTGGGTGGCTACCGGGCGGACATTACAGCAAGGCGCTTGCGATCAACGACGGGGGCGCGATCGCAGGCAGTTCGGACAGTGCGCTGGGAACCCATGCCTTTCTTTGGACGAAGGGCACCGGCATGCAGGATCTCGGCACGCTGCCGGGCGATGCCACGAGCGAAGCGGTCGCCATCAACAATGCGGGACATGTGGCGGGATCCTCGAAGGGCCCGGAAGGAATGAAAGCCTTTCTGTGGTCTGTCGATACCGGCATGCAAAGCCTCGGCACATTGCTGGGCGCCAGTTTCAGTAAAGCACTCGGGATGAATCAGACCGATCAGGTGGTCGGCATGTCCGGCGACGCCGCCTTTCTCTGGAGTCGTGAGACCGGCATGCACGACCTGAACAGCCTGATCTCGGGCACTCCCGATTTTGTCCTCACACATGCCGCCGCCATCAACACTCGCGGTCAGATTCTCGCTCTGGGGAGAGACAACCATCACCCCGCAAGCCATCTCGAGCACTTCTCGTTGCGACGGGTCTTTCTGCTCACGCCAGTGGCTGCTCCGCACCCATGACCGCTGTGACCAACCCACTGGATGAATGTTGACGCAGGTACGGGAGATCAGGATGGCCGCTAGATTCCTCGTTGCCCTGAAAGTGATCGTCTTGTGCTTCAGCGCCCTTACGGTCTGGGCTCAGACCCCCAACCCTGCGCTCCTCGGAGAATGGTCTTCACTCAACGACTGGCCGACCGTCGCCATCCACAGCCAGTTGCTGCCGGGCGGCAAAGTCATGTTTTGGCCCGGCAACGGCGGCACGGGAGACGATCCGAGGCTCTGGGATCCGGCAACCGATTCGGTCATCAGCCTCAACAAGGCAGGGTTCGACATGTTTTGCGTCGGCCATAACTTTTTAGCCGATGGCCGGTTGTTCGTCGCCGGCGGACACAATGGCGCCAACTACTTCGGCCTGCCGAATGCGAGCATTTATGACGCGGCAACGAACGTGTGGACCCGGCTTCCCGATATGAACGCCGGACGGTGGTATCCCACGCTGACCACGTTAACGAATGGGGACATTCTCGTTGTGTCGGGAGACATCGATGGGTCGAACGACATCAATCCCCTGCCGCAGGTGTGGCAAACGTCGGCCGGCACGTGGCGGAATCTCACCAATGCCCAACTCGTCCAAGACCTCTATCCATGGATGCACGTGGCGCCGAACGGGCTCGTGTTTAACAGCGGTCCGGGCGCGACCACCCGCTACCTCGACCCGTCGGGATCCGGCGCATGGACCTCCCTGGGGGATCGTCAGTTCGCTGTCAGCCGAGACTATGGATCGTCCGTCATGTATGCGGACGGCAAGATCATCGTCATGGGCGGCCATGAAGACCCCCCGACCAGCACTGCGGAGGTGATCGACCTCAACGCGCCGAGCCCCACATGGCGATTCGTCGCGTCCATGGCCTTTCCGCGCCGGCATATGAATGCGACCTTGTTGCCGGACGGCAAGGTGCTGGTCACGGGGGGCACGACCGGTCCCGGGTTCGATGACGAGACCCTGGCCAATGCGGTCCTCGCCGCGGAAATGTGGGATCCCGCGACCGAGACATGGACCACGATGAGCAGCATGAGCACCAACCGGAGCTATCACTCAATGGCGCTGTTGCTGCCCGACGGTCGCGTTCTGAGCTACGGGGGTGTTGACCCGACGCAAACGCAATATCTGAAAACGGAAGTCTTCTCTCCGCCGTATCTCTTCAAAGGAGCACCCCCCGCCATCGGTTCAGCCCCGGCCAATGTCGTGTACGGTCAAACATTCTTTGTCGGGACGCCCGACGCAACGAGCGTCACGGCCGCGAACTGGATCAGGATGCCGGTGGTCACGCACGCGTTCAACCAAAATCAGCGCATCAACCGGCTGAGCTTCACAAGGACGACGGGCGGTCTCAACATCGTGGCGCCGTCCAACAGAAATCTGACGCCTCCCGGTCATTACATGTTGTTCCTGCTCAACTCAAACGGCGTGCCGTCTATCGCGTCAATCATCCACATTGACGGCACTCAACCTCCGAATCAGCCCCCGACGGTCTCGCTGACAAGCCCGGCGAACGGTGCGGTCTTTACCGCTCCCGCCACCATCACCCTCAACGCCACCGCCAGCGATCCGGACGGCACCGTGACGAAAGTGGACTTTACCACCGGCTCGACTTTTCTTGGCACCGCGACCACGGCTACGTACAGCTTCACGTGGAGCAATGTCGCTGCCGGCACCTATTCACTCAACGCCACGGCCTACGATAATAGTGGGACTGCCACGACGTCCGCTCCGGTCACGATTACGGTGAACGGTTCCGGAACAGCCACGCCGCCGCTCGCATTGCTGCATCTCAACGAGCCGGCCGGCAGCAGCACCTTTGCAGATGCTTCAGGAAACGGAAATACCGGGACGTGTAGCGGCACCTCCTGCCCGACCGCGGGCGTGCCCGGCAAGATCAATACGGCCGTCCAGTTCGACGGCACGGCGGATTTCGTGACGCTCAATAGCACCTCGCTTCAAACCGTGACGAACGGCAGTTTCAGCTTGGAAGCGTGGGTCTCGCCGCAAAACCTGCCGCCGACGGCATGTAGCACGAACAGCAACACATGCGGATACGGCGTTCTGATGAAACCCGGCTACCACGAGGGATTGGTCTACAGCGTCAGCGGGCAATACAGCGCCGATATCTGGAATGCCGCGGGCCAAAAATTTACCATGATCGGGCCCGTCGTCCAGCCGGGCGCCTTCCATCATGTCGCGATGGTCGTGGATGACGGGAGCAAACGGCTTCATCTCTACGTGGACGGCCAGGAGGTCGCCGGTTCTCCGATCACCTACTCCGGGACGCTGATGAGCTACGGCGCGAATCCATTCTATATCGGCACGGGCAATCCCACCGCCACCGACTGGCGATGGATGTTTAACGGCGTCATTGATGAAGTCGGCATCTATGGCTCTGCGCTGTCGAGTCAGGAAGTGCTGAACCACTTCAACGGCACGAGCGGGCCGCCGCCACCCAACCAGAAGCCGACGGTGACGATGACGGCGCCATCAAGCGGATCAGTCTTCACCGCGCCCGCCACAATCACGTTGAGCGCCAGCGCAAGCGACCCGAATGGCACGATTACCTCCGTGACCTTTAACGCTGGGGAGACGGCGCTCGGCACCGTCACCACCGCGCCCTACAGCTTCACATGGAACAACGTGCCCGCGGGCAGCTATGCCCTGACGGCCACCGCCAGAGACAACAACGGTGCGGCGGCTACTTCTACAATTGTGAACATTACGGTCACCACCGCGGGATCGCCTACGCCGGCGCTGGCATCGCTCCATCTCGACGAGCCGGCCGGCAGCAGCACCTTCGCGGACGCCTCAGGAAACGGCAATATCGGCACGTGCTCCGGCGCGTCCTGTCCGACCGCCGGCATCGCCGGCAGGATCAATACCGCCTTGCAGTTCGATGGCGTCGCCGATTTCGCGACGCTCAATAGCACCTCGCTTCAAACCGTGACGAACGGCAGTTTCAGCCTGGAAGCCTGGGTCTCGCCCCAGAGTCTGCCGCCCACCACCTGCGCCGCGAACAGCAACACATGCAGCTACGGTGTCGTCATAAAGACGGGTTTCCATAGCGGCATTGTCTACAATAACGTGGGCCAGTACAGCGGCGACATCTGGAACTCTTCGAACCAAAAATTTACCGTGATCGGACCCGTCGTCCAGCCCGGAGCCTTCCACCATGTTGCCATGACCGTGGACGACACGGCTAAACAGCTCCATCTGTACCTCGACGGCCAGGAGGTCGCCGGCTCCCCGATCATCTACTCCGGCACGTTGAAGACCTACGGCACCGCGCCGTTCTACCTCGGCACGGGCAATCCGACGGCGACCAGTTGGCAATGGATGTTCAAAGGCGTGATGGATGAAGTCGGCATCTACGGCTCTGCGCTCTCCGCACAGGATGTGCTGAACCATTTCAACGGCGGCGGCTCCACCAATCAACCGCCGACCGTGAGCCTCACCGGACCGGCCAATGGCGCGACCTTTACGGCGCCGGCGACGATCACGCTCACCGCGAATGCGAGCGATGCCGACGGCACGGTCGCCAAAGTCGACTTCAAGTCCGGCGGACAAATCATCGGCACAGATACCAGCGCGCCGTACAGTTTCACGTGGAGCAACGTCCCTGCCGGCACCTATACATTGACGGCGACCGCAACGGACAATGCAAATGCTGCGACTACATCCACCGCAATAACCGTCACGGTAAATGGAACGACAACCGGAACGCAAGCGTTGGCGTCGTTGCATCTCGACGAGCCGGCCGGCAGCACCACATTTGCGGATGCATCCGGCAACGGAAATGTCGGCACATGCACCGGCACCGCCTGTCCGACCGCCGGCGTGGCCGGCAAGATCAATACGGCGTTGCAGTTCGACGGCGTCGCCGATTTCGCGACGCTCAATAGCGCCTCGCTTCAGACCGCGACGAACGGCAGTTTTACGCTGAGTGCGTGGGTCGCGCCGCAAGTGCTGCCCCCCACTTCCTGTAGCAGCAACACGAACACATGCTCGTACGGGATCCTCATGAAGCCCGGATACCATGCAGGCTTGGTCTACCAGCAAAGCGGCCAGTACAGCGCGGACATCTGGAACGCCTCGAATCAGAAATTCACTGTGCTGTCTCCAGCCATCACGCCCGGCAGCTACCATCATGTGGCGATGGTCGTGGACGACACGGCGAAACAACTGCATTTGTATGTGGACGGACAGGAAGTCAGCGGTTCACCGCTCGCCTATACCGGCACGCTGAAGAATTATGGCACGGCCCCGTTCTATCTAGGCACGGGAAATCCAACGGCCACGAGCTGGAGGTGGATGTTCCAGGGGAGCCTGGATGAGGTGCGGATTTACAACAGCGCGCTGTCCTCACAGAACGTCCTGAATGATTTCAACGGGAGCGGCGGACCGCCCACGAACCAACCGCCGACGGTGAGTCTGACAAGCCCGGCCAATGGCGCGACCTTTACCGCGCCGGCAAACATATCGGTGAGCGCCAATGCGAGTGATTCCGACGGCACGATCGCCAAAGTGGAGTTCAAGTCCGGCGGACAAATCATCGGCACGGACACGGCCTCCCCCTACAGCTTCACGTGGAGCAATGTCCCCGCCGGCACCTATACATTGACGGCAACCGCAACAGACAATGCAAACGCCGCGACAACCTCAAGCGCTGTGACCATCACGGTGAACGGAACGGGCTCTGCCCCGCAAGCTCTTGCGTCGCTGCATCTCGACGAGCCGGCCGGCAGCAGCACCTTCGCGGACGCCTCTGGAAACGGCAATATCGGGACGTGCTCCGGCGCGTCCTGTCCGACCGCCGGCGTGGCCGGCAAGACGAACACCGCGCTCCAATTCGACGGCGTCGCGGACTTCGTGACGGTCGATAGTGGAAGCCTTCAAAACGTCACGGATAGCAGCTTCTCTCTCGCGGCCTGGGTGTCCCCTCAGAGCTTGCCGACGACCACGTGCAGCGTGAATACCAACACGTGCAGTTACGGCATCGTCATGAAGCCGGGTTACCATAGCGGCCTTGTCTACAATAACGCGGGCCAATACAGCGCCGACATCTGGAATGCCGCGAACCAAAAATTTACGGTTC
The DNA here is from genome assembly GCA_005877815.1 of Nitrospirota bacterium. Lineage (GTDB taxonomy): Bacteria > Nitrospirota > Nitrospiria > Nitrospirales > NS-4 > NS-4. The sequence goes on along the minus strand of VBOG01000148.1, from coordinate 14,740 downwards.
TCTCGCCGGTCGTCACCCCTTCCGCATTCCACCACCTCGCCATGACCGTAGACGACACCGCCAAACAACTCCATCTGTACCTGGACGGTCAGGAAGTGCCGGGGTCTCCCATCGTCTACAGCGGTACGCTGAGGGACTTCGGGACGAATCCGTTCTATCTTGGAACCGGCAACCCCACGGCCTCCGATTGGCGGTGGATGTTCAAAGGCGTGATCGACGACGTCCGCATTTATGCACATGCGCTCTCGGGACAGGACGTGTTGTCGGTCTTTAGCGGACAGTAACCTACCAGTAAGAATCGAGTCCCCCTAAAAAGGGGTATCACTAAGGAAGTTTAAGGCTGTAATATTACCTATGTATATATTCTATATTGACGGATGCCGACGTTTTTTGGATTTGAACCTGCCGAAGCTCAATGGACATGAGCTCCTTGAAAAAGTCCGGCATTCACGACTCAAAAATGTTCTCGTCGTGATACTCACATCGTCTCACGCCTCCAACGACACCAACGGCAGCTTTGGGTCTGATGCCATGTTCTATATGACGAAGCCGATCGACCTCCAATTGTTGAGCATGATTCCGCTGTTCGGCTAAGCTATCTGAATCGCCGTCCTCCGCAGCCCGACAATCGAATCGTCCATCCGTGTCTCCCATTTGTTTTGGTACTTAGGTTTTTGCCTTCTCGTAGGAGTTCATGTATAAGGAATTCAATTGTGGGAGATGTCTTGGCAACAAGGAGGAATAGTACATGGCGAATGTCACCGTAGACCCGTGGAAAGCGACAGCAATCGGATTGATTCTTGTGCTCGGGGCCGTTGGGATCACGACAATGGTCATTGGGCAAAAAACCGAGACCGCGCCAAAGACCATTTCAAAAAGCGCTGCGATTGAGCATCATCGGACGACACAGGCGGAGGTGAATAAGTGCAACGAGTATGCGGCTTCGCAGGTGGGCGATAAAACGATGGTGCTGTTGAAGGATGCGACGATCGGGACCGTGGCCGGTGCGGGGACCGGCACCGCCGGGGGCGCCATTGCCGACGGTGGATCAGGTGCCGGGAAGGGCGCGGCGATCGGAGGCATTGTGGGAGCCGTCGGCGGTACCCTCTATGGCATCAACGAAAACCGTGGGCATGACGAGCGGTACCAGAAGGCCTATGCCTCCTGCATGCGCTCTCATGGCTATGAGTAAGCGTTAACAGACGGTTTCGCGGCCACTAGTGGATTCGCCAGACTTGCTTAGGCGCGGCGCGGAGAGCCTTCAGGCGCCTATGCCGCTTCATGACGCGGTGGCCAACAACTGCAAGAGTAATGGCAAATGCGAGAAGCGAAACGCCATTGGCCAGCATCCATATGTCCGCCGGCATTCCAATGTCAGCCTGGGGTGCCTTTATTGCTGCCGCCGCGCTGGACGGTAAGAGTTTGGCAATGAGGTTGAGGACTGCAGGCGGAACAAACTGAATCATGGGAATACAGTATTACAAAGCGCCAACCGATGTACATTCGACTGAAGTCGAAGGCGTGGTCCGAGAATGCCGGACGGTGAAGCGGCACAGTCTCATTGTCCATAGACCGCTGCGCCGCTCTACACCTACCGGACCAGCTCTCCGCAAATGATTTGGCCCGCCTGCCCGACCCGTTCATCACGAACGCAGACCCGACCACCTGAAGTGGTCGATCCTTCGACGGGGAGACTGACATTCGGGTTGGGTTTTTCTATGCTGTTTCCGATCGCGACTGTTTGCCCAATTTTTGACGCGGCAATTGAATCGCAGCCGGGAAGACCGCCACGCATGACCAGGGGCTGTTGATGCTGGCGCACAAACTATAGGCGGCGTCCTCCCACGTGCCTGATTGTGCGGCTTTCACCGAATTCTCGAGCATTCCACGATTACTCTGCGCCGCCACGTCAATCGCCTGCCTGACGTTCACGACGTCCTGAGATATCGGTTCCGAGAGATTCACATTTTGACCCACCTTGGAAGCGGCATAGCGCATGGCTTCGGGAAAGTGTGAGAGGATCTCCGCCTGATCCTGGGCGATCCCTTCCCCACGCAGGGCGGGAAGTGGCAGGCCGAGGATTGACCCGCTCGACTTCATCCCTCTCAGCAGCGTCCGTGCAGCATCCGGCCAATTATTGCTCACTGCGGCTCGTACAGACTGTTCGACGGCGGCTCGATTGTTTTGGTATTCGGTATCGATGGCTCGCCTGATCTGGTCACTCTCGGCTGGTGTCGCGGCAGCCTGAACGATTCCTGCGAGAAACAAAATACTGGTCACGCTCATAGCCCAATGAATGGGAATTCTCATATGCCCTCCTTTGACGGATGTACGGCCCGGATCGTGGGTTGGCTACACTGGCCGTATTTCAGCTTAAAAAGAAGGGCAATGCGCACGGAATACCGCAATCGTAGCAATGAAAACGATTGACCAGATTGGCAGGCCTGGCCGCGCTGAGGACGCGGCGCTCTCGAAGGATCGTGGAGTTATCCGAGCAGGCGAATCATAGCTGTAAGATCCCTTGGACGCCTTTGGGCTTGCAAATGATCAGCTTGTAGCCTGCGACGTTGCCGCTTTTTGCGATCAAATCATTTTCATCGAATGTATGGAATTCGGTTACCTTGCAAGCAATAGCCGTCGCGAGGTGCTGAGCATCTGCGAGTTTCAGTTTGGCATGCCGACTCGCATAGTCTTCACGAATCACACCGCCCAACGCAGAAATAGGATCACTAAGGTCCACAAGCACGACATTGGGCCTTTTGAAGACGTCTGCGAACATGACCCTGACATTGACAGGAAGGGCGCTCTGCCACACTTCTCCTTTGGTCATCACTGAGGTCACGATAATGGCCTGGTTGCGGTCTACCAACCATGCGACTTCAGCCAATCCTTCCATCTCTCCTGGCTTCGATGATTCATTCATCAGCCACGCGAGAAAGAGGCTCGCATCCCAATAATACGTCGGTTTACTCTGCCTCATGCCGTACAGCCCTCATAAAGGCGACAGCATCGACGTCGCCTGTCGCATTCGGTGCGACGCCGCGCAGACTCGCGAGCGTTGGAAGCTCATGCTCCGGGGGATACACCTCCATAGAAGCCACTTCTATTTCATGTGGAAAGAATTCACGCGTCTTAAACTTGACCTGTCCGGCGACATACACGTAGCGCGCAATCGCATTGATCGCATCGGAAATCATCGACTCATGAAAATGGCACACCACCTTCGACGGACCGGCAGACGGAAACAAATTAAATTTATTCGCGTTATTATGCAGATTGATCGCCTCCAGCATACCTTCTATAGAGCCCTCTCGAATCGCATCTCCTCCAAGGAGGCGGTCGATTCGAGATTCAAGTTGCCAATCAATCTTGATGTCATATTCGTCGCCGCTGAATCTGATTTCCGTGACGTTTTTATGAAGCCCCGCACATAACGCTTTGTAGGATTCCAGGATCGACCGGTCAAAGTTTTCAGAGACCTGACCGCTTTCCTGGATCTGTCTGAGACCGTCGAAAAAGGTCTTCACCACGTCTGCGGTCAAATCGTGTTCACTTCGTCGCGGTATGGCTTCCAGAACGACGGACGCGCGGCTGGCATGCGTTAAGTCAATGACCCTGAAATACAGAGATGACCTGCTGCTCCTGGCAACAATGGATTCCGCATTCATCAATGCCGTATGGAGAGCGTGAAGTTCCGTGATGAATTCGGCGAAACGGACATGCTGCTCATCGTTCGCCGACCCACGAAGCTGTATTGTAATTCTCTTTCCCATCGACTGTCTCGGGGCATCTTACAGGAGTGTGGCTTTTATGTTGCTTTTTCTCAGCCCGTTGTTTGCCGAGTTCCTAACTTTCAGGTCCGTAGGGCCGGCATCCTTCCTCAACCCACAAATACGCCTTGCCCATTCCCTCGTCGGTGATGATTTCCTCGTCGGTCTGCAAACCTTCATCGCCTTCCATCGCCGTCTGACCTAAACCTTCTTCGTTGTCGATGATCACGTCGGCCATCGGTCTGGCCGTTTCCCAGAGCGAGATGAAGAGTCCCGAGACACCGCCGAAACCAAAACCATCACGCAGCACAGGGAAAATCTTGTCCCGCTCGGCGCCGGATAGGTATCGAACCGCGTGGTGCATGTCCGATTCATGGTCTGCATCAAACTCCGCTTTTTCCAAATGACGATCTCGCCCCAAGAGCATACCGACCCGGATTGGTGAAAGATTCAACTCCTCCGCCCATATCCCATAGTCAGGTTCGCTCGGCTCTTCCCATGCGACATGCCAAAAGTCATGATAAATACCGGCCAGTCCAAGGAAACGAATCAAGACTTGAGTGTGGCCGAGTTCATCCTGGTATGCCGCCAGGCCCGCCTTCGAGATGTACTTCCATGCTTGCTCAGCCCATTGCTGCTCCGAACCGTCGCACCAGATGTCGAAGACAGACCCCGCAACGTCTCGAAGGTCCTCCCACGAAACGGCTTCGTTCATCGAGCGGTCACTGATCCGGATCATTTGGGTCTGGGCGCATAGTTTACGAATTTGCGGGAAAACTTCAACCAGCTAGACGGGGAATAGGCGAGAGTGGCTATACCTTCACCGACCGAGTGTCTGACGCTAAATATTTTACGGCACGGCAGTGCCACTCACGGTGGTGTCCCCCAACCGGATTCGGCCACAAGTGGAAAGAGGAATTTAACTTCCAAATCGAAGGCGTCGCTCTAGTCGCATAGGCGACCTAGCAGTACACCATTCCTGGCAGACATTCCCGCAGGGGCCGGCCTTGACGGTCCCGTCCGCCGGCATCACGTTCCATTCCAGAGAAAGGTGTTGGTGGCCCCGAAGGCGGCATGGGCTGACCGAAACGATACGGCGAACGATCGTATGGCCTCTGCGGCATCGTAGAGCGCTGCTGCATGGCATCTTGTTCTATCTGTTCGTTCCTTAAAGAATCGGACGCGCAGGCGGTAATCCCGAGGGGCATGCCGAGAATCAGAGTTAGCAATATCAGTTTCATGCTATTCACCTGTCACACCTCATTAACATGGGAAGCCAGTTGGTCACAATCGGTGAAAGTCAGGTACTGACCCGAACTTCGGGATGGCGAGCGGGGTGCACTGCCGCTTCACCGGCCAGGATCTTACGCCAGATTATTTGCCGGTGAAGCCTTACACTCATGGTGGTGTCCCCAACGGGATTTGAACCCGTGTTTTAGCCTTGAAAGGGCCATGTCCTAGGCCAGACTAGACGATGGGGACATCCTTGCTGGATGGGGTGAGGGGCGTATTCTACATTTTCCTGGTGGAAAACAAAAGCGTTAGTGATAGCTCTCCGCGTCGGTCGGAAATTTCCCCTGTTCGACTTCTTCCCGATATCGGCGGAGGGCTTGCAAGGCGTCCGCTTTCAGATGGGCATAGGGCTTCACAAACTTCGGCGTGAAGTCGTCGAAGAGACCCAACAGATCATATAACACCAGCACCTGTCCGTCGCAGTGGCGTCCGGCCCCGATGCCGATGGTCGGAATCGAGACCGCGCGCGTGATCCTTTTGGCAAGGTCCGCCGGGATCGCCTCCAACACCAGCGCGAACGCGCCGGCGGCCTCCACGGCGCGTGCATCTGAGAGTATCCGTGCCGCCGGTTGCTTCCCCTTGCCCTGCACTTTGTATCCGCCATAGGCATGCATGGATTGCGGCGTCATGCCGACGTGTCCCATGACCGGGATGCCAAAGCGCGTCATGGCCTGCACGCGATCGGCAACCGCCTGCCCGCCTTCCAGTTTGACGGCGGCGGCGCCGGCTTGGAGGAATCGACCGGCGTTTCGGACCGCCTCTTCCACGCTCGCTTGATACGAGAGAAACGGCATGTCGCCGATGACGAGGGATCGCTGAGCGGCTCCTGCGACCAGACGCGTGTGATACAGCATGTCCTCCATCGTGACCGACAGCGTGTCCTTCTTGCCCTGCACCACGACGCCGAGCGAGTCGCCGACCAGCAGCACGTCAATCCCCGCTTCTTCCGCAATGCGCGTGAAGAGCGCGTCGTAGGCCGTAACCACGATGATCTTCCGCTTTTCCGACTTGCGCTTCTGCATCTCGGGAATCGTCACGCGAGTTCCGCTTTCTTCAAAATCTCCGGGAGCCGGTCCACGGCTTTGATGGCCATGATATGGACGCCATCGCAATGGTCGCGCACGGCCTTGATCATCCGCACCGCGATCTGCACGCCGACGTCGAGCGCCTTTTCGTCCCCCACCGCTCTTAACTCGGCAATGATCGCCTCGGGCACTTCCACCCCAGGAATGTTTGCATTCATGAATTCCGCCATCTTGGCCGATCGGAGGACCAGGATCCCCGCCAGCACCTTCACCGGGAACTTTCGTACGGAATTCATGAAGGTCTTGAACTTTTCGACATCATAAAAGGCCTGGGTCTGGAAAAAACGCGTCCCGGCATTCACCTTGGCTTCAAACTTGGCCAGCATCGGGCCCGGCGGGTCCATCTCAGGCGTCACGGCTGCGCCGACATACAAGTCCGTCGTTCCATGCAGCTTGTGGCCGGCCATGTCTTTCCCCTCATTGAGCGACTTGATGATCTGCATGACGTCGATGGAATCCAGGTCGTACACGGGTTTCGCTTCTTTGTGATCTCCGACGGTGGGATAGTCGCCCGTGAGGCAGAGAAGATTCCGAATGCCGAGGATATGCGCGGACAGGAGATCGGATTGGATCGCCAAACGGTTGCGGTCGCGGCAGGTCATCTGCATCACCGGATCGTGCCCCATCTCAAACAGCAATCGGCAGATGGACATAGAGCCCGCGCGCAGGATGGCCGCAGTGTTGTCGGTGACGTTGACACCTTGGACTTTCCCGACCAACGACTTCGCATTGTCGAGAAGCGCCGCCACGTCCGTGCCTTTGGGCGGGTTGTACTCGACCGTCGTGACGAACTCGCCGGACTGGAGCGCGTCCTTGAATCGTCTCACCGGCACCGTCAATGCCCCCCCTTGCCAGCCGCGCGCTGCGCAGACTCCAGCGTATTCTGTAACAACATGGCGATGGTCATGGGTCCGACGCCGCCGGGAACCGGAGAGATCCATGCGGCCTTTTGGCTCACCGGTTCGAAATCCACATCGCCGACAAACTTGCCGTCCGCCGTGCGGTTCACGCCCACATCCACCACCACGGCTCCATCGGAGACCATATCAGCCGTCACGAAGCGAGCCTTGCCGATGGCGACGACCAGGATCTCGGCCGACCGGCAGACCGCCGGGAGATCCTTGGTCTTGGAGTGGCATACGGTGACGGTCGCGTTTCGGTGCAGCAGCATCAGCGCCACCGGCTTCCCGACGATGTTACTTCGCCCGACTACGACTGCGCGCTTTCCCTCGATGCCTACCCCGGTGGACTCGATCATCTTGATCACGCCCTTCGGAGTGCAGGCCTCGAAGACCGGATGGCCCTCCACCAGCCGTCCGATGTTGTACGGATGAAATCCGTCGGCGTCCTTGTCGGGAGACACCAGATCCAAGACCACCTTGCTGTCGATCTGCTTCGGCAACGGGAGCTGCACGAGGATGCCGTGAATCTGAGCATCGCGATTGAGCTTGTCGATGAGCGCCATTAGTTCATTCTGTGTGGTGGAAGCGGGCAATTTGTGATCCGCCACGTAGATGCCGACGGCTTCGCACGCCTTCTCCTTGTTCTTGACGTACAGGTGCGACGCAGGATCGTCCCCCACCAGGACAGCCGCGAGCCCGGGTTTGATTCCGGAGCGGGCGAGCAGCTCCGCCGTCTGCTTCGCGATCTGATCGCGCACAGTCTGGGAGAGGACCTTACCATCAATCAAGTGTGCCGCCACGCTGCCTCCATATGCCAAGTGTAAGGGTGAGGAAAAGGTACGCCGCGGGTGAAGCGGACGCCTGCGCAGAATAACAAGGGCTCTTGTTTGGAGTCAAGAAACGTAGTAAATTCACATCGTCCGACCATTTCCCCTTCACGCAGAGCGAGCCCATTTTGACGATCCGGCCTTTCAGTCTAATTCGACGCGGTGTCTTTGCCTTCCTTCTGGCATGCTCGGTCGCGTCCGTCGCGATGGCGCTCCAAGTCATCGGCCTGAAGCAGCCTGCCGGTATCGCCGTCGACCCGGTGTCCGGCGCCTACTTCATCGCAAATGAAAACGGCGCCCCAACCGACCGTGATAATAACGGCTTCATCACGAAGCTCAATCAATCAGGAAAGGTCGAGAAGCTGAAATTCATCGAGGGCGGAGTCGGCGGCGTGATGCTGCACTCCCCCAAAGGGCTTGCCATCGTGGATCGGACGCTGTACGTCTCCGATATTGACCTCGTCCGAAGCTTCGATGCGGCGACGGGCCGCCCGCTGGGCGACATGGACTTCAGCGCCATGAAAACGGATTTTCTCACGGGCCTCGCTTCGGACGGCAACGTCCTCTACATTGCGGATTCCGGCACGGACACGATCTTCAAAGTGACGCTGAGGCCAGGGGCGAAACCGGTGATTCTGGTGAAGGATCCGGTGCTGGCAGGCCCGCATGGGCTCGCCGTGAACCCAGTGACCCACGCCCTGGTCATCGTGAGCTGGAATGCCGGGAAGATTTTTGAGGTCTCGCCTGCGGGCGCGTTGAAGGTCCTCTTCGCAAATTCATTTTTCAATAGCCGGTTCGGCAACCTGATGGGTGTCGACTTCGACGCAAACGGCAACATGTACGTGTCCGACTATTCCATGGGGAAGGTGATCCGGATCGATTCGGCGTTGAGAATTCAAACCATTGCCGAATTCCTGACCACACCGGCCGGGCTTGCGATCGATCGAAAGAACCACTTGATTCTGGTGCCGTACCTGACGGGCAATACCGCCGAAATCAACGGACTCGGCCGCGAATTCAAGAAATGAGGCACCTGCCGTGACCACGCGATGCGTCTATTGCCACACCGCGAAAGGTAAACGCGCCTGCCCTGCGCTTGGCGGGCTCATTTGCTCCACCTGCTGCGGTGAAAATCGCCTGACAAAGATCGACTGCCCGGCTGATTGCCCGTATCTGGAATCGGGCACCGATTATCAGCGACAGCGTGTCGGGGATCTGTTTCGCGGGGAACGGCGGCGCGCGTACCGAGAGGTCTTCGAGATCGGCGGCGAAAAAGCCGCGGGCCTGCTGAATCTGATCGAAGTCGTCTGCTTCAGCTATTTTCATAACAAGCCGACGGGGCTCGACGGAGAAGTCGTGATGGCGTTGGACTTCATCCGGCGACTCTTGAGTCCCTTACATTTTCCGGCACCGACGGTGCCCGCGTTTTCTCAATACCTGCATAAAGAATTCAAAGCGTACCTCGAAAAAGAAAAGTTCGATCATGGCCAGGCCCAGCAGGTCGTGGACATCGGGATCAGGCTCGCGAAGGAATTCTCCGGAAGCGGTCTCCGGTCAAACCGTTTCCTCACGGGATTGATCGGCTGCATTTCGACAGACCATCCTGATGTCGCCGCGCATTTAAAACGGCAGGCAACGGACCAACCCCGCATCGTATTGGCCGGTGCAACGGACATCGCCGGAACCGTTCAAGAACAGGCCGTGCGCGAGAAGAGCCGGATCGTCCTGCCCGGTGGTGCCACACCTCCCCGCCACGAACCGCCGCACCAACACGGACCAGGCTGTAATCATTAAGTGCAGGGAAAGCCTCTGGGCATTTGATCCTCGTGGGAGTCCTTAACCCTTTAGAGTAGAAGTTCCTTGCCACGAGAGAACAAGTTTCTGCTAAGCTACCGCTTCGGTCTAGAGGGACATGCTCCATGGCAGGACTCCGAGATGAGACGGCCGACTACGTCGAAAGCATTGCTGAAAAGCGTGTGGGCCCCGGTATTCTTATGCTATCCACCTCCATGCAGCTGCTCTATAGCGACCGGCGGACATGGGAGCTTTGCGCCCAGATCAATCACGCGCATGGAGGAAAGTCGGCGAACGGCGTCCTCCCCCCCGCCATCTCGGAACTGTGCGCGGAGATCATCAAGATCCTGCAAGTCCGCACCGATGCCAAGGATTGGGAGCAATTCCGTGTCAAGCGCGTTCTCGGGGACCCCAAACGGCCGGTGTTGCTATGTGGCTTCGGCCTTCCCGATCCCGCAGGCGCGAAACAGTCACGCATTCTCATTACGATGGAGGAAATCGGACGCCGGCAGGAAGCGCTGATCGAACAAGCCAAGGAAATGTTTCACCTCACCGAGCGCGAAGTCGCGGTGGTCCAGCATCTTCTCAAAGGCTGGACGAACAAGGAAATCGCCAACGCGCTGCATGTCACCGAACAGACCGTCAAAGAACACATCAAGCATGTCATGACGAAAACCAAAACCACCACCCGTACCGGCATTCTCGTGCAGGTCCTCCGGCTTTGATCAGAGTCCTGCCTATTTATTTTTGATGATAACGAAGGAGTCGCACGTATGAAGAGTCCTAGTAATGGTAGACCCGTTGAGATCCTTCTGGTCGAGGACAATCCGGGAGACGTTCGCTTCACTGAAGAAGTACTGAAGGACGCCTCCGTCCGCAATCATTTGAGCATCGCCAAAGACGGCGTCGAGGCATTGGCATTTCTGCGGCGCGAGGGACAATTTTCCAAATCTCCCCGCCCGGACCTCATCCTGCTGGACTTGAACCTGCCCAAAAAAAACGGGTTGGAGATGCTGACGGAGATCAAGAACGTGGAAGGTTTGAAAGAGATTCCCGTGGTGATCCTGACGACATCGGAAGCCGAACCCGACATCAATAAAAGCTTCGATCTCTACGCGAACTGTTACATCACCAAGCCGATTGACCTCGAGCGGCTCAGCATGGTGCTCGGGTCCATCAAAACCGAGCACTGAAGCCCGCCGATGTAGCCTGGCGGCATTCAGCCGCTAGGCTCCAGGCTTTCGCCCTTTTTTTCCGGGCCGACACCACCGCTAAAAGCCGTAGCTGAACCCCGACACGACGAGCAGTTGTGTCGTGTGGGAGGGTCCGACGAAACTGTTCAAGTACGTCACCATTGCGACTATTTAAACTCGTCGTTGCTACTAACAGATTGCCTTTCGTAATGCTGAATTCCTTGGAATAGCTATGATAAAGGGAACATCGGTCGATCCTCAGAAGGTTTACCTACTAAATGGGGATGTCGAATGGATCAGCGTTTTCGATATCCTCCTGTCTGAACTTCCCTAGGTAATATAACGGGAGGTGCCGAGTCTATGCAGAATGAGTGCGGACATTGGAAAGACGAAGCGGCTGTCATCTTGGTGCTTATGATCGCGCTATGCGCGACGGCTGCGTCGGCGGAAGAGCCTGCCTCACGCAAAGGCCAGTGGTCGCTCGGCGGCGAACTGGGGTTCATCAGCCATACTCCCGAACGAGATGCATTCGCCATGAATATTCGTGCTGACCGTTTCAATGACGAATTCTTCTCGCTCGGCCCCCTGCTGCAACTTGGCCTCAACGGCGACCTTCAACAAATCGCCCTGTCCGGCCAGTTCAAGTACTGGCATACCTTTGGGTTGCGGCAACCGACGCCCACGATGACGCTCCAAGCGGGCTTCGGATTCGTCCATGCCGATGCGGCCACCGATTCCGACACATCCTGGATCATCCCTCTGGGAATCGGATTCGACTACCCGCTGACAGATCGCCTCAGTCTCTCGAGCACCTTGTTGTTGAACATCACACATCTGGAGGCCGGTTCCCTCACCGGGGCGGTCAACATCATGCCGAGCATCACCGTCGGCCTCAGGTTCTAGAGCCTGACGATCTACCCGCCTCGCATAAAAGCCGTGCCTGAAAAAACTCCCTTTCCGCGTTCTTGATTTCTGCGGTGGATTCCCCTAAGTTAGTCGGCTATATGGAACTGTCAGCATCCATACAGGATCCGAGTTGAGCGCCCGAGTGCGCCGTGTCGGCGATGCCTTGGAACGGGTCAGAATCGTCGTGTTTGTGCACGTCCAAGGGGCCGTCGGTCGTGAACGGCTACGGCTGATTCGTAGTATTCTCCCCGTCCACGGACTCATGCCGCTGCTCATGAAACCGCGCAACGGGAAACGATGGACCCGGGAGGATCGCAGTCAGATCGTCGCATGCCTCCGCGGCGTCTTCGCATTGACCCCCTACTCCCTCGTCTTTCTCCTCCCCGGCTCATATTTCCTGCTGCCGTTTCTTGCCTGGTGGTTGGATCGGCGCAGGATGCACCGTGCAATGAGGAAGAGCGGCACGGTTACGCGCGCCAAGAACTAGCGTGCCCGCATGAGCACTGACAATTAACGGTAACCCGAAAATAACGGTAACCCGAAAACAATCGCCCACCTGCGCGGAAGAATTCCGCCCCGAGACAAAATTCGTCTAGCCCCAAATAGGTAGACCGCCACGGGCGTATTGCCCGCCACCCTGAGTCTGCCAAGACAGACTCCTTTCCCATTGGCCTCACGGGTGTTTACCAAAGTACAATATCGCTCGCCGACGGATCACGGTACTCTCGGATAGTAGCTTTGCGGGACGTCTGATGGAGCAGACCGCCAAATCGTTGCGCAACGCCAGAAAGGGAGACCCTGTTCAGCCGGAAGGGATGCCGCCGCCACGCTTCAACATGCCCGTGGATGTTCGCAGCATGGCCTTGTCGGTCCTTGCCGTACTCGCCGTCATCTTTACATTACGCATGGCCAGGGAAGTCTTCTTGCCGGTCGTCATCAGCATCCTGTTTTCCTATGCCTTGAACCCGGTGGTCAACTGGCTGGCCGCCTGGAAGGTCCCGCGGTGGCTCTCATCAGCCTTTTTGCTGACCGGCCTGGTCGTGCTGCTCGGTCTCTCGTTTTATTCTCTGGCCGATCAAACCTCTGAATGGCAACGGCGCGATCCAAAAAGTACGGAAAGCGGCGACTGAACTGGAGAAGGCAGCGAACGAAGCAACAGGGGATCGCCGCTCGCCTCCTCAGCCCGTGCCCGTGGCACCGAAGGAGGCGATGTTCGATCTCAAAGCCCTTTTGTGGACGGGATCGATGGGCGTCATGGCGTTCACCGTGGAATTTGTCATGATGGTATTCCTGGTATTTTTTCTCCTTTCGTCGGGCAATCTCTTCAAACGCAAGTTCGTGAAAATTGCCGGCCCCTCGCTTGAGAGCAAGAAAGTGACCCTTCACATCCTCGATGAGATAGACAGTCAGATTGAGCGATTTCTGCTTCTGCAACTGTTCATCAGCACGCTGGTCGGGATCGCGTCCTGGGTCGCCTTACGATGGATCGGTCTCGAGCAAGCCGGCATGTGGGGCATTGCCTCCGCGCTCTTTACCTGGATTCCATACTTCGGGCCGGCCGTCATTACCGCCACGATCGCCCTGATCGGATTTTTGCAGTTCGGCTCGCTGGCAATGGCTGGGCTCATCGCGGTCGTGCTGCTGGGCATCCGCACCATCGAAGGGATGCTGCTGGTGCCATGGCTGACCGGTCGAGTCAGCAACATGAACGCCGTGGCCGTCTTCATCGCACTATTGTTCTGGGGCTGGATATGGGGAGTGTGGGGGTTGCTGCTTGCCGCACCCGTGATGATGGTCATCAAGGTGGTCTGCGATCACGTGGAAGGGCTGCGGACTCTCGCAGAGATGCTTGGGGAGTAACGATGCTCCGTCGTGTAGCCAAAACAGACACTCTTTCGGAGAGTCCAATATGAAGGCGCGAAAAATCAACCTCTTTTCGGGTGGCACAAGAGTTGTTTAACTCTGAGAGAGGCCTGTTGCGGGCGCATTCCAATCGGAAGAGGTGAGACCATGGATGAGGATATTTTTAATAAACTGTTCTCAAACATCTATCTGTTTTTGCCCGGCGTCACCGACCCTGTGGAATGCGGGTCCTTTACCGATGCCATAGAGCTCGTCAGGTTGGAAAAGACCTGGGAAAACAGCGTCGAGTCAACGGACAGGAATTAGTTTCTCTTTAAGGGAACGTGCCCTCACCACTAACGGGAATGAAAGTCTCCACGCCCATGAGACTGTTGAGGCTCGCGGTTCTCGCCCTCACGCTCAGTACATTTGGATGCACGCTCTCGATGGGCATCGGCCTACCCGATATCTTGGACCTACAGAACGGCCACATCGAATCGCTGGGACACGTCTCGGCGACATCTTCCAAGTATGGAATTTTGTCCCCGCCGCAGTTCAATCAGCAGATGTTGGACCTGGCCGTCGACAGCGCCCTGAAGAAAAAGGGCGCGGATGTTCTGCTCAACATGCGGATCACGACCGAACTGACGAACTACATCTTCCCGATCTATAAGATTGTCCTGCGGGTGGAAGGCATGGCCGCCAAGGTCACCCCGATCGAACCGGAAATCGTGCGGTCGCAGGTCCTCTAGACGTCATCCCATCTCCAGCAGCCGGTGTTCAGGGTTTCGTTCGCGCGCGAGCATTTTCATGCGGTCGTTTTCGAACAACACGACGATGCGATCGTGCCGGTCTTTGACCATGATCGAATCCGTCGGGGGCTTGAAGGTCTCCGGGATGCCGGAGAGCCATGCGCTGCATTCGAAGGATAAGGGTTCCAAGACCGTCTCCACGCGATATTCATGGCGCAGCCGGTACTGCAGCACATCGAACTGAAGTCGCCCCACCGCCGCCACAAACGACTCGGTGTCGGAGAGGTTGCGAAGAATCTGGACTGTCCCCTCCTGTGCCATCTGACGCAGACCCTTGTCGAATGCCTTTCGCTTGCCGACATCCGTGGGATAGATG
>VBOG01000025.1 GCA_005877815.1 Nitrospirota bacterium | reverse complement strand
AACCCCCGACGCTCCGCTGACTCGGCGTATTGAAACAACAGGTCAGGCGTGCGGTGGGCGGACACGATACGGACTTCAAACGGCACGCCGAGGTTCTGCAGCGTAGCGGCCGCGTGGCTCAGAGTTTCCCAATCAGACTTCGATCCCATAATGACACCGACCAACGGTTGCGTCATGCCCCCTCCGTTATCTTTGGGAAATTCGTCGACTAGCCCGTTGAGCCACACACACGAAATTAGAGGTACGGAAAAATGACGAGTGCGCGAGCGAGACGTAAGCTACCACGCAGGGTGCGAATTTTCAAATACGTTCGGTCGAGCGAATCGCTCAGTTTGGATGCGTTCTGCTGCCTACTAAAGAACCGGCATTCTCCTTCGTATTCTCTGTTGTAGCCCCGCTCCCACACCTCTGTAGGCTGTCATCGCGCCGCTTGTTTGTTAGGCTGGGTAAAACGAGGTCTCCTATGGCGGATGTGGAGTCGACATTATTGCCGAACACCGGGCATGTCCTGCACTGTTGATGTAAATCTAAGAAATCCTGCCCGCTGTGCCATGGCAAAGGGTATATCGATCGGTGGGTCCCCTTCGATTTACTGAAGCAATTGAAGGGTTGGGTCATCCTCGCCCGCCGCTATCGCACCGACGAACCAGCTTCCTGATCTTTCGCTCCTTTCAGCCGGAAATCCCGATCGTCTTTATGACATAATGCATTCGCTTCGCAGCTTGTCAGTATGGAATTCCAAGATGAACTACTGTGCCGAATGCGGCGCCCAGGTGACCTTGAAAATCCCCGCCGGTGACACGCTGCCCCGGTTCGTGTGCGATATCTGTCTCACCGTCCACTATCAAAACCCCCGGATCGTCGCGGGGTGCGTGGCAGAATGGGGTGATCGGATCCTTCTATGCCGGCGCGCCATTGAACCGAAATATGGGCTCTGGACATTACCCGCTGGCTTTATGGAGAATGGCGAGACGACGGAAGAAGCGGCGGTCAGGGAGACCGCAGAAGAGGCAATGGCCGAGGTCAAACTGAGCGCTCTGTACGCGGTCTTCAGTATTCCTCATATCAGTCAGGTGTACATGATCTTTCGCGGCAAACTGCTCACGCCCGACTTCAAGCCGGGTGCCGAGAGCCTAGAGGTCGCACTCTTCCACCCGGACGAGTTTCCTTGGGAGCGCTTGGCCTTCCGGGTCATGCACGAGACGTTAAGGCGATATGCGGCGGACAAACCATCCGGCACCTTCCCCGTCCATCTCGGAATGATTCAGCCGCCTGAGAAAACTGATGCTCTATAGCGCGTGAGTGGCTTCCGCGCGCATGATCCGATAGCGGACAGTGTAATCCCACGTCGAAAGCCCTATTCCCTCCTGCTTGAAGACCCACGTCATCTCTTCATCTGATGTCCCGGTGGCGGGAATCGCGAGCAAATGCTCTCCCAACGTATCGTCACGGTCGCTATGCGCAGCCTCATCCAGCACATTGCCGGCGGCGGTCAGAATGACCTGCGCGGCTTCTGACGGCAGGCTCGGAAGATCCCCGAAAGCCGGCAGCCCTTCAACGATTTGCTTGACCCATTCCGACTTTTTGAGCCAGTCCTTGCCCTGCTCTTCATCAAAAGCTTTGAAGCCACCGAGCACGAACGCGTCCTCAGCAACATCGGCATAGAAAACGGCGAGATCATGGCCGGAGAAAGAAATCGTTTCGCCTGCCTTGATGTTGATGGGATCGGTCAGGAGCGCCGTCTTATCGGCATCGCAGCTCATCGCGGCGGACATGACATAAAAGGTATCGGCGACCAGGAGATCTTCGGTGTCACGGCAGTAGACATCCACCAATTCGACCCTCATTCGTATGGCCACCGCCGATCTCCTTTGCTGCGATCACTTAGTGGAGTCTAACGTGGATGGTCACGCTTCACTACCCGACGATTTGGGGGTATGGCCACAATGCTGTGATTAATACTCATGGGGAAGATGCTGCCTGACGAGGTTTCAGTATAGTGGGCAGCGTGAAACACCTTCTCATGCTTGCATTCTTCCTTGGTTTCGCCATAACGCCCACGTTTGCAGCAGAAGGCTGTCCACAAGAGGAAATCTCAAAACCGGAGAAAAGTAACGCGTCTTCGACATCCGCCCCCCAGTTAGTCGAAGGACAGATCAAAGGGATCCGGCCGGGCGCTTACTCGGTGGAGGACGATACCGGGAAGCAATTCGAAATCTATACCAATTCACACACTGACCTGGACGGCAATTTGACCATTGGCGATCGGGTGGTCGCGAAGATCCCGACCCTGACATCCATTGCATGCGCCCGATCCATCAACAGACGCAGCAAGACGGACTTTCCCCCGCAAAGTTACCTTGAGGGACACGTCTTACGGGTTGATGGCGATTCGTATTGGGTGCGGGACGTCACCGGCAAGGAGGTGCATCTCTATCTGGGCAGAGAATCCCGTCTTCAAGACCAACTATCCGTTGGGGATAAGGTGCAGGCCAGTCTCGATTCAATGACTTCTGTCGGTTACGCTACATTCCTACACAAGCGCTGAGTTCTACGGCCTCGCGACCGCCGATGATGTTCATTTCAGCACTGCCGTGAACCAACGAGCCTGAAAGCTGTCCGCCATCCGGCCAGAAGATGAGCTGAGGAAGGATCTGCTCAGCGGGCGCGCGCCAGCATCCAGGTCCGGACCTGCTCTTTCAACGCCTGGTCAATCCTTTTAATTTCCGTGCTCAGCGCATCCTGGAGCGCCTTGCCGGCGTCCATGATGTCCGCATTCGCGTCTGTCGGTTCCACCGCCGTGGACTCCCGTCGCTTCACCAATTTTTGCTTGAACTTTCTTTGCACGGTGAGGCCTCCTTTCCATGGTTCCATCAGTAAACCACCGTGCTGCTATCCTACAAGCGACAAGTTCGTTTCGAGCGCAGCTAATTTGTCTGGCTACGACCTCTTTTTAGCAAGCGTATGTACCAATAGGGTTATTGGCTAGAGGGAAGCTTCACTCCACCGGACCGATGCCCCGACCCTGGAAGATGCGGCGCAGGCGATGCACATGCCTCCCGCCGTACAGATTGCGGTCGGCATCCAGGATCGCCCGAGCGCCCTTGGCGAAGGTGGTAAAACCGTCGAGCTGAAAGTGGGATTCAATAATGATTTGATCGGCCGCCTCACGGCCTACGGCATGCCAGATCTCCCAAAGTGTCGCCGACCAGATTTTGCCGTTGTCGTGTTCATCGGCATCTTGCGAGTGGTCGAAGCTTTCGTACGTCCGGCGGTCGTCCAGCCGCCTCAGGCACGGCGGCACCCTGTCGCAGGCGATAGAATCCCACATACATATCATCATTCGATATTTCGGCGGCTTCTTGGCCGCGAAAAAACTCGCCGCGAAGTAATCGCCGAACCCTTCGCCGATCGCGGCCGCCTCGAGGGACTGGCCGAAGTCAGAACAAATCGCGTCCTGAAGCGCGTGTCCGAATTCATGGAGAATCGTCTCCGCATCCTCCGCATCGTTCACCCCCCCTGTCCCAAACGTCAAACTCCGATGGCCCGGACTGTACCAGGAGTTGTCCTCGCGGGTTCCGCGCGCGTTCACGGCCAGCGGCTCCGAGAAGATCGCGCGCCCTCCTCGGTATCCCAGTGACTCGACATAGCGGATCGCACGGTCAATGTGAAAATAGATCATCGCCTCCTCGAAGCCACGAGCCGAACTCTTGAAGAAGTACTGGTGGTCTGGCCGTTTCACGCGCCCGGCCGTCAAACGCGTCGATACAAGGCGGCCGTCCAAAAACCCGTTGCCCTTCAAATCTCGGAGAACCACCTTCTTATAAGCCTTTGGCTGGGGAGAGAGCGGTTGTCCATCCCGTAGAAGCACCCGCCAGTTCCTCATGGCGATGACCGGATTGGGGTCGAAGACTGATGCCTTCCCCGTCAGCATGGCCAGATTGTCATACTTGCTGATGATTTTGCCGGTTGCACCATCAACGTAGACAATCCATTCCGATCGGGGCTGCTGCACGTGGATCCGGAACATAAAGGCGGGCCGCAGATGCTGCTTGGCCCAAAACCACAGCCGATCCGTCTTGAGCACCTTGGCCTGCTTGAGCGTCGCGGCCACGCTTCGCAGCGCCAACCGGCAAGCATCGGCCTTGTTGATGCGGAATTCGGCGCCCGTCTTCAAGATGTCCGCCGGCACGGCTCGGTTCTTAGCCAGGTAGGGCTCTCCGATTTTGTTGATATGGATCGTCACATAGGCTCGGTGGACCGGCAGCATCAAGTGGTTTTGCTGGAAAATGACATGGTGGGCGCCGAGACTCTCGATGACCTTTTGAAATCGCAGCTTGATGTCGGCAAGCCCCAACAATTTCTCATTGGCCCTGAGAAATTCGCGGGCGACCTCCAAAGGGCTGCCGCTCATGGCCCGCGCGCGGAATCCCCAAATCTCCTTGGGGGTCCCGTAATTCATACCTGGAATAATGTTGCAGGTCTTGAGGTTCAGTGGCCGCATCGTGTCTCCTTCATAAACTGTTCAGCGCATCATCGCAACAACCAGCACCTGCCAGGGTCCAGGGTCTTCGACAGAGTCCGAAGGAGTGTGCCAAAAGATCATGAAGATTTCAAAAGAAAGATTTTTCGTTTATAAGGGAGCGTGTTCCAGCGGCCCTTACAGCTCGCCATTCTTCCGATCCTGGCCGGACTGGCCTGCTGGATCGTGTTCAATCCCTTTGTCATCGCCGATCCTGCCGGGCCGCCGGGTACCGAGCGGCATCTTCGCAACATCAAGCAACTCACCTTCGGGGGACAGAACGCCGAGGCCTATTTCTCCTTCGACGGGCGGTCGCTGATCTTTCAATCCACCCGGGATGGGCGCGACTGTTATCAGGAATACGTGATGTCATTGGAGACCGGCGACATTCGGCTTGTCAGCACGGGAGAAGGCGCGACGACGTGTGGCTACTTTTTTCCAGGAGACCGCCGCGTGTTGTTCTCTTCGACGCACTTCAAGGGACCGCGCTGCCCTCCCAAACCTGTCGTGCAGGGAAAGTACCGGTGGGCGTTGGACGATTACGATATCTTCACCGCGAATCTTCAGGGTAGGAACATTACTCGCCTGACCGCCACGCCCGGTTATGACGCCGAGGCGACGATCGCACCCAATGGCTCGCGAATCGTCTTTACCTCTGTGCGTGATGGCGATCTCGACATTTATTCCATGCGGCTCGACGGGACCGACGTCAAGCGCCTCACCACGACCATCGGCTATGACGGCGGACCCTTCTATTCACCCGACAGTAAGCGCATCGTCTACCGGGCGTTTCACCCCACCGATCCGGAGGCACTGGCACACTATAAGGACCTGCTCGTCCAGAATCTCGTCGAGCCAAGCGTGCTCGAAATTTTCGTTATGGATGCGGACGGCGGCAACCAACGGCAGGTGACGCGCAACGGAGCCGCGAATTTTTCACCGTATTTCCATCCCGATGGGCGACGCATCATTTTCTCCTCGAACCTCCACGACGCTCAGCGTCGCACCTTCCAGTTGTTTCTGACCGGTGATGAGGGAGCGGACCTCGACCAGCTCACTACCGAAGGGACGTTCAACAGCTTCCCCATGTTTTCTCCGGATGGAACAAAGCTGGTCTGGGTTTCTGATCGCGGCGCCAAGGAAAAACGTGAATTCAATATCTTCCTTGCTGATTGGGTGCCTTGAACGTCATCCCTGCGGGAACCTTCCTAGTAAGATTTCCATAACACTTTTTAGGCGTCAATTCAGGCCAATTTTCATGTATATAGTGTTTTGTAAACAATGAGCCACAATATGTAGGGGCAACGGCAACAGGAGACTATTTGAATGGATGAAATAAAGGCGATCTCCCTGTTCGCGGTAATCGGGCCTGTCTGCAGCACCGCGGTGGACGGCAAAAAGATCAACACCCTCATCGAGGCAGCTCTCCAGGATGGCTATTCGGTCAATCTGGATTTTCACGGTGTCAAACTCGTGACACCATCATTTTATGACGCTGCAGTAGAGAACCTCTCCCCATTCCTACCGGAGCTATCCCTCGAGACCACATTGTTTGCCGCAGACCATCAGGTCGGCAGTTTTTCGCTTTTCATCGCCAGATGCCCTCGCTAAGTTGCTTCTATCACTGGTTCGCGAGTCCCCATAACAACGACACTGTGTAGCGGGCCACAGCGTCGAGAATGTCCGGCTGGACCTTGTCCGCCGTGTCTGATGGCTGGTGAAAGTCGGGGTGGGCGCCGGAACTGACAATCGTTGCGGTGGGAATACCAGCCTCCTCAAACGGGACATGATCGCCGCCCGGAAAGAAGCCGAATACCTCCGTCCGTTCTTTTAGCTCTGCCTGTTCGGCGGCAATATTCGCGACATCTTTTTCCAGCTTGGACAGGCCGATCGTGATCTTGCCGTTCCCTACGCCGGCATGGTCCACATTGATCATGGCGGTGGTGGCGCTCAACGGTATGACGGGATGCGACACATAGTAGCGGGACCCCAACAGGCCCTGCTCCTCCCCGGAGAATGCGACAAGCAGAATGCTGCGTTTCGGCTTGAGCTCATGGCTCGTCAGCACGCGCGCGATCTCGAGTAGAATAGCTATCCCGGAGGCATTGTCATCAGCTCCCGCAAACACAATGCCCGCCTGCCTCCCGAAATGATCGTGGTGAGCGCCCAAGACAATCACCTGATCCCGTCGTTCTGGATCTGACCCCGGCCAAAAACCGACCACGTTCGAGGCCATGGCGTTCATCCGTCGCTGCTCCATCTTCACCGTGACGGTATGGCCGGTCTCGGAGAGTCGCGCCAGCGGGCGAGCGTCCATTTGTGTTTGAAAGGACTCCAGGGTCACACCGTTCGGCAACAGCCTCTCGGCCATGTGAGGAGCGATCCAGAGGCCGGGTAGGTTTTCCGCACTCTCATCGTAAAACGCCATGGGATTCTGTCCCATTCCCCGTCGCCGCTCGTACGCGCTTAGCGACGGGCCGGTGGCCATAAGATACCCGACTGCCCCATGCGCCTTGGCCGCTTTCACTTTCTCCTGCTGCGTCACACGGCCGGCATAGTTCTTCGGCTGCCCGCGCAGGAAGAGCACCACCTTGCCGCGCGCCGACAAATCGGCATATTCATCGAGTCCGCCGGCACGATCAGAAATTCCATATCCCACGAACATGACCCGTGCAGACACGATATCGGCCCCCATTGCGTTCAGGATCGGGAGGAAGTCCTGGCCCGCATGGAAGACCTGGCCGCCTGTCTCGGCGTCAACCACAACACGCACAGGTGGCTCGACGTGAATGGCCGTCACTGGAAACGATTGGAGACGGCTTTGCGGCAAACGTTGTGAGATGTATGCCACCGCCCGCTCGGAGCCCGAGGTGCCTGCTTGCCGCCCGCCGAACTGCGAAAGATCGCTGACGGATTCCATGAGGCGGTCAGGTGAAATCTGAATGGTCGGGCGGCCGATCTCACTGGGCTCTGCACGAGCGTTGGAAGGAGGAGAAAGGAGTCCAACCGCCGATGAAAAGGCGAGCAGAAGGGCCCAAGAATGATTCGCAGAAATCACCGGCCGGTTATCCCGAAATCACCGTGCAGTGAAAAATGAAATGAAGATGCAGTACTCACAGCATTGATACAGTATCTGACCAAATAATCAGCGGGCCAATATGAACAGGCAATGCTATGGCGTCTTTTCTTTCTGTTCAGGAGAGGTAAGAGCCATAAGTGGATTTTGGACTGTGGTGGTCGGCACTGCGCCTTTCGAGAACGCAGGCCCAATTTTTCCCTTGCCGAGCAGCATCCGTTTGACGTTCCGCTCCAGCGCTTCCCGGATAGGATCCAAATGAAGGTCGGCGAATCGGGCAGGGCTCAGCGGCGTCGAAAGATTCAGTGCCTGGCCGATCAGCGGAAGGCTTTCCCCGCTCGCCGCAAGCCAGGCGCCGAACGTCCGCCTGAGGTCATTGATCCGCACGTCCTCGATTCCCGCCTTTGTCCGGATCCGCCGCCAGGCACGCTTTACATTGACGAGATGTCCATGCTCGTTCCGCCCCGCAAAGACATAGGGATTATCGTCTGTTTTGCGGAGCTGACACAGCACGGCAGCCAGGGGTGCCGGAAGCGGAAGCAGATGCAAAGGAGCACTGCCGGGTTGCCTGATGCGCCAGACCGCCCGCTCTTTCGTCAGGTCGCTCACATCCTCCCATTTCATTGAGAGGATTTCGTCTCTTCGGGCACCGGTAAAGAGGGCCGTGACGAAGGCGGCCCGGGCGTGCTCATTCGGTTCCTCCTTCAACGCCTCGAAGAGGCGCGGAAGTTCATCCGGTTGCAAAAAACGACGCCGCTTCTCCTCCCTATGAAAAATGATCCGCGCCGCCGGGTTCTCGCCGGTGAAGAGACCCCACTCCTCGGCCAAGTTGTACATCTTGCGCAGGAGGGCTACCAGACGATTCGCTTGATAGGGAGTCTTTCGGCCGAGTTCTTCGTGAAGTCGCTGAACCTGATCGGCCTTGATCTCTGAAAGTACCCGAGGCCGCCAACCTGCGAGATGATTCCTGAGGACGGCGCGGTCGTTTCTCGCGGATCGTTTTCGCGGCGCATGGAGTTCTAAATAACGGTCCGCCAGTTCTCCGAAGGTCGCCCTCTTTCGGAGACGGCTGGGAATGACGCCCTTCGCGATGTCGCCCGCCATCTTCGAAGCCTGGGATCGCGCTTCCTCCAGCGAGATCACGCCCAGACGACCCAGGGTCGTGCGCCGCATGCGACCATGGACGCGTTTTTCATAGACGAAGGTCTTGGTGCCCTTGGTAATACGGAGCGCGAAACCACGGAGGTCCGAATCGCGGAGGAACATTTGTCCGGCGGGAGAGTAGGGGGCGTTTTCAACGACCGATTGCGTTAGAGTCGTCACTGACGCCTTTTATCGTGTAGGCGCATGTTGGCATGCATAGTAGATGAAAGCCACTGAGTTGTAAAGAGATTTTTTAGGTCTGCTGATAGTGATGTCATTCCTGCGTGTTGCTTTTGTTCCTTCTGTTCGCGCCCTCCACGATCTTGAATTCAAAGAGGCGGCACTCCAAGGGGCCGTTGAAAAGAGGCGCGCGTCGGGAAACCGATAATCGAATCAGCTTCGGCAGACGCATGTCCGCGGTCAGAAAGTAGGCGCGCCAGCTGGCGAAGTTCTTCTTCAGCGCGTCGCCGAGGCGCGGGTAAAAAAGAGCCAGCTCCGACTCTTCTCCGATCCTCACTCCGTACGGCGGGTTGGCGATAAGCACGCCTTCATCGGCCGGAGCCTTTGTCTCCAACACATCAGCCTGCTTCAATGCAACGGCATTTCCAAGGCCCGATGCCTCAAGATTCGCTCGCGCCGCCTTGACGGCGATTTCATCCCGATCGCATCCGTAAATCGCCAACGGCGCGTGCGGAGATTGTCGGGATCGCCGCTGAGTGCATAAAGCGTCCCACATCTTCGCGTCAAAGTTGAGTAGTTTTTCAAACGCGAACTGCCTGCCCGATCCGGGGGCAATGTTCCGCGAGATCTGCGCCGCTTCCAGCAGGATCGTTCCGCTGCCGCACATGGGGTCCAGCAGCACCTGACCGGGAGTCCAGCCTGAGAGCTTCAGGATGCCGGCAGCCAGATTTTCCCGCAACGGCGCGTCGGCGCTGGACTTTCGCAAGCCACGCTTGAACAGCGGCTCCCCGGAGGTGTCAATGTACAGGCTGACATGTTCCGCATCGAGAAACGCATCAATCCTGATATCCGGCCGGTGGGTGTCAATGCTCGGACGAGTGCGGCCGACGGCAACGAATTTGTCGCAGACGGCGTCCTTGATCCGGAGTGTGACGAAATCCAGGCTTTTGAGCGGACAGTGCTGGGCGCTGACCTTGATCTTGATCGTGTGGCGGGCCGAGAACCAATCGCGCCAGGGAAGGCGGTAGGCGGACTGGTAAATATCGTGTTCGGACCGATATGGGCCGTGAAAGATTCTCAACAGCACGCGGCTGGCGATCCGGCTTTCTAGATTGGCGCTGTAGCAGAGTGCCAAATCGCCGGTAAACGCCACTCCCCCTTGGGTGGGAACGATCTCGCGCGCGCCCAGGCTTTCCAGCTCGGACGTGAGCAGTGGCTCCAGCCCGCGTGGACAGGGAGCAAAAAACCTAAAATCTGGAGTCTCTGTCACGACGAGGTCAGTCGCGTAGCGCTATCCTTTTTTCCGATAGGTTTCGAAGGCCGAGACATCGAAGGTATACGTGCGCCGGCATTCCCCGCATCTCACCTTCACGGCGTCGTTCATCACGTCGACCATGCTGATCCGGACCTCCGCCGGATGAGCGATCACGCACTTCCCAAAATCGTCGGCGCCTTCTCTCGTGCCCTCGCCGGAAGGCGTGATCACCGACCGCCATGTCAGGCGATGCCGCATGTCGCAATTGGCGCATGCCATCACGACTCTATCGGGCGGCGTCACCGTTTTGAGGTTCAACGAAAGAGGATGCGATGAGAAGCACTGCTGAACAAACGCCCCGCTTTTGATGGTGGGCATTCTCTGCTCCTATGCAACGCCACAGATAGGAAAAGCTCGGGCACCGGAGGTCAAATGGCTTGAACGCTTCCCTGCATCGAATGCCCATTGAGATTACACTGGTAGCTGTACGTCCTGCCTTTGACGGCGTAGTACCAGATCACGACTTCCTCCCCGGGGGAAAGCATCACGCGCGCAACCCGCTTCCCGTCATACTCCACCTTCCCCGTGCCCTGGACGGAGATCAACGTTCCCGCTTCAAACAGATCCTGGGACCTCACCTCATGCTCGATCGGACCTTCTTCGCGGTTCTGGATCACCAGCACGGCGAAACTGTCCCCCGGAACCTTCGCGGTATCAGGCTGAAAACTGAGCTGCTCGATTTGGATCAGGTGGCCGTTCCTGAAAAACGCGTCGGCCGATGTTGCGATGAACATCGCGGCCAGGAGCGCGAGGCTCAGGCCTGCTGTCCTGACTCTTTTCCTGCTGTGCCTGATCATGTCGAATGCCCGCCCACGGCTCTAACAAACAGTTAACCATGCTTCGGCATGAAGTCCAGCCCTGCGATACCGAATCGCTACGGCGCAGCGGGCTTCGGCCGGTCCAGTTCGCGCAACCTATCGGAGGCTCGTCCTGCGTATGGGCTTTGCGGGTATCTCTCGGCGATCTCACGATAGAGCTGCTTAGTATGATCGGCGTTATTCTGGCGTTCCTCGAATTGCGCCGTTTCAAACAGTTCCCGCGCATTGTCTCCTGTACAGCTCACGGCGGTAAGACCGGCCACAAGCATGGTCGCTGCGCATAAGGTTTTGAGCATCAGGCGCGCCCCGGAAATGTCAGCTCGGCGATCGCCGATTTATCCAACTCGCCTTTGCCGAGATTGACAAGCCGGCTGTACTGCTTGAAGGTCGCCGTGGCCAAGGGGGGACGCAGGCCGGCTTGCTTCGCCAACGCAAGCGCGATCCCGCTATCTTTGGCGGCATGGGACGCGGAGAAATAGCAGTCATGCGCACGATTCTGCATGTCCTCGCCATCCGTCTCCAGCACACGGGAAGCGGCCCCGGTCTGCACGAAGACCTCCCTCAGCATGGTCAGATCAAGACCGAGCGCCTCGCCCAGACCCAGACCTTCCGCGAGCGCGGCTGTATTGATGTTCATGACCATGTTGACGAGCGCCTTCACCTTCGCCGCCTCTCCTGCGCGGCCGATGTAACGGGGGTTCATGCTGAGCGATTCCAGCAGGGGCTTGGCCCGCTCGAAGATCTCGGGTTTGCCTGCGCACATCAGATATAACGTCCCGTCCCGCGCTTGGGTGATGCTGCCGGCCATACAGGCTTCGAGACTGTGGCCGCCTTGCTTCTCCACCTTCGCTTCGATCTCGACGTGCACTTTCGGGGAAATGGTGGCGCAATTGATGAAGAGGCGCCCCGCTGCACGGGTCAACAGACTTTCGGTCCGATTGGCCTGGTAGATCTGACGCATCGCGCGGTCGTCCGTGACCACGGTGATGACGGTGTTCGAGAGTTCGGCGACGCGCGCCGGCGTGTGTGCCGCTTCACAGCCGAGCTCCTGCGCCAGCGTGGCGGCGACACGGGGCGCAATGTCATACACGGCCACGACCGGATAGGCATGGTCCCTCAGCCTGCGCGCCATGTTGGCGCCCATCCGGCCGACACCGACGAAACCGATCGTGAAGTCACGCTGTGCCATGGTCCACTCCGGCTACTTGGGAGCCTTCATTGGTTTTTCCACCTTCAGGATGTTCACGTCGAAGACGAGGTTCTTCCCGGCGAGCGGGTGATTGGTATCCACGACGACCGAGTCGCCTTTCATTTCCACCACCTTCGCCTGTTGGCCATCTTGCGAGCGCAGGAGCGTGCCGACTTTGGCCTCCGGCGGCACATTCTTCTTCGGCACGGTCACCTTTTTCTTTTCGTCATAGGGGCCGTAGGCTTCGTCCGCGCTCACCGCGACGCGCTTTTTGTCCCCTTCCTTCAATCCACTCAAGGCTTTCTCGAGACCGGGGATGATTTCCTGGTTTCCGTAAGTGAAGGAGAACGGCGGTTTTCCCTCTGTGCTATCCGCCACCGACTTGTCGGGCAGAGTTAACGTATATTCGAGTGTCACTTTCATGCCGTCGCCGATCGGCAATGTCTTCTCGGCTTGCGCAACGCCGCTCCATCCGGTGCCGAGTAGCGTCAGCATGGCCGCGATGATCCACACACGTACCTTCATGACTCAGTCTCCTTCCAAAAAGTAAAATGTGCCATCCCACACCAAAACGACACTAAGCAGAGGCAGAACGGTCGGGCTTATGTGCAAGAGATGTCATGGGGTGGATGAGGGGTTTCGAACCCCCGACCTCCGGATCCACAATCCGGCGCTCTAACCAACTGAGCTACACCCACCATCAGGACAGGAAAAACGCCGAAATCGATAGTATCAAACGGCCTCAGGCCGCCGCAAGATCAGTGGCGGCGAAGGTTGGCGCAGACGGCGGCGATTTCCTCTTGGATTTCGTGCGCCGCCTTGGCGGGATCTTCCGCATCGCGGATCGGGCGGCCGACGACCAGATAATCGGCGCCGCCGGCAAGGGCGATCGCCGGCGTCACCGGATGCACCTGGTCGTGATGTGGGGTCCCGGAGGGCCGGATGCCAGGAGTCACGATCAGCAGCTTTCTGCCGAGTTCCTTGCGGATGATGTTGGTCTGCACGCCCGAGGCGATGACGCCGTCAGCCTTGCACTCGGCGGCCATTTGAGCCCTCCGGAGCACCGCATGGGGTATTGAGTCGGTAACCCCGGCTTCCCTCAGGTCGGCCTCCGCGAGGTTCGTGAGCACCGTGATCGCAAGTATCTTCATAGGGGCCTCGCCGCGACCCTCCACCGCCGCATGAAGAATTTTGCTGCGGGCATGCACGGTAAAAAAGGTCACGCCGAGCCCGGCCGCCACCGCCGTCGTCCGCTTCACCGTCTCACCGATGTCCAGAAGCTTCAGGTCAAGGAACACGCGGAAGTGCTGGCGGATGAACCAACGCACGATCGACGGGCCGGCCGCAGTAAACAGCTCGAGACCGATCTTGACGAACTCGACTTCGCCTTCCACCCGCTCGATCAGGCGCTTGGCCTCATCGGCGGAGGCGACATCCAGCGCGAGAATCAGACGTTCACGAGGATTTTTGATCACCGTGGCTTTCTTGACTTCAACGTTGCGGCTATGTTAACAATTTGCCCTTGTTTACAGGGGAAATGTCACATGCCGGTTGTTCATAAAAATGTACTGAAAGCCGCCCGCCAATCGGAGAAGCGGCGCCTCCGGAACCGCTCCGTCGAGTCCGGCGTCAAAGGCATCATCAAGAAGCTGCAGGCGGCCCTCGAAGAGAAAAAAACGGACGAAGTCAAAGCCGCTCTTCTCGAAGCCACCCGAAGCCTTGCGAAAGCCGCCTCCAAAGGCATTATTCATCGGAATACCGCCTCCCGGAAGATCGCGCGCCTCACCGCACAGGCGCGAAAGACCGCGACGGCGTAGGCTTCTCCGCGCTCCCGCATAACGCGAGGACCAGCCGTTCCATCGCCCGCCGCTCATGCCCGCGGCCCCCGCTCTTCAATTGCGAATCCGCTTCGCGGAACGCTTCAAAAGATCGGCCCATGTCTCCTTCGGAAAACGCTCGCGCCTGACGCACCAACCCCGGCACGCGAAACGGCGGCACGCCGACGGCGCGCGCCAGCCCCGCCTCTGGCACCCGGCGTCCGAGCTGCTCGCGCACCTTCCAGACCTGGCGCCATGACGACGAGAGCAGACCAAGAAGCCGCAAGGGCGGATCGCCGGCCTCCAGAACTTTCCCCAGCGCCCTCAATGCAGCAGCTCGGTCCTTCCGCGCCAACGCGTCGAGCAAATCCCAGACTGTGCCGCCCGTGTCTGCGCCTCTGACCGCTTCGACATCGGCAACCGTGACATCTGTTTTCGGCATGACATAGGCCGCGAGTTTCTCCAGTTCCCGCCGTACCACTCCCAACGCCCCTCCGCTGGCGTGTTGAAGAGCCTCGATCGCCCCGTCATCCGCGTTCAACGCCAGGATAGTCGCTTGTTCACGAATCCAGCCCCCCATTGATCGAGGATCCAAGGGGGAACAATCCACCGTGACGCCGACGGATTTGAGTGTCTGGAAGAACTTGATGCGGCCATCCACTTTCTCGCTTGTCATCACAAAACAAGTCGTCTCCACAGGGGTGTTCAAATAAGGAAGGAGCCGTTCCGTCTCCCGGGCCTTGAGGGCACCCGCGTCGCGAACGATCAGCAAACGGCGTTCAGCAAATGCCGGCAACGTGTCACAGAGGCGCAGGATGTCGAGCGCGTCGGTGTCGGCTCCATAGAGCACGTCCATGTTAAACGCGGCCACCCCGGCCACGTCCGGACCCAAGACATGCTGCTGGATCTCCGCGACCGCCGCGTCCCGCAGAAATGGCTCTTCGCCCACAACGAGATAGATCAACGCCGGCGGTCCCGACGACAGCGCACGCTTGAGTTCCGGGAGCGTGATGCCTTGCTTCGCCATGTCTACCGGCCCACGGGCGTTTCGAGCACGCGCGAGACGATAGATTCCGCAATATTCTGGCACGCCTCTTCAGTGGCACGATCCTGGCGGGAACGACTGACCGCCAGATCGGACGTCTGAAAAAACTCCGCGGAAGAGCTATAGCTCTCTTGCCAGAGGATCTTCTGGGTCGCAGTCTCCTCATACTTGACGCCCACATAGATTGTGACGCGAAGCTCGTTGACCGACCCTTGACGGAAGGAAAGCACCGTCAGGCCGTAGCCGAGCACCCGGCCCTTCACCGCGAAGGGAGCGCTTCCGGCATCATTCACGAGGGTCAGGCCGTCCGCTTGAAGGAACTGGCGGCGGACGATTTCCGTGACGCGCTTATCCACCACCGGTTCGAACGTGTCGTTATGGAAGACCGGCACGGCCAAATGCAGCCCCCGCGCAGCGCCGGGTTTCACCCGGAAGAGCTATAGCTCTCTTGCCAGAGGATCTTCTGGGTTGCAGTCTCCTCATACTTGACGCCCACATAGATTGTGACGCGAAGCTCGTTGACCGACCCTTGACGGAAGGAAAGCACCGTCAGGCCGTAGCCGAGCACCCGGCCCTTCACCGCGAAGGGAGCGCTTCCGGCATCATTCACGAGGGTCAGGCCGTCCGCTTGAAGGAACTGGCGGCGGACGATTTCCGTGACGCGCTTATCCACCACCGGTTCGAACGTGTCGTTATGGAAGACCGGCACGGCCAAATGCAGCCCCCGCGCAGCGCCGGGTTTCACCGTGGTGCCAAATTCATAGCCGCACCCCGCGAGAGACAGCGCGAGCAGAACTGCGAAACCTGTCTGCCGGCGCCTACTCATCCGGCCACCACGATATTGACGAGACGCTTGTCCACATACACCACGTTCTTGACCGTTTTCCCCCGCATCCACTCCATCACCTTGTCGTCCTGCTGCGCCTTCGCGACGACCTGCTCCTTGCTCCAGTCCGAAGGCACGGTCACTTTGCTTCTGAGCTTGCCGTTGACCTGTACCGGAATCGTCAAGACGTCTTCGACGAGAAGCGCCGGATCAAAGGCCGGCCAGGGATGTCTCGCAAGACCTTCCGCATGGCCGAGCTCGGACCAGAGCTCCTCGGCAACGTGCGGGGCGAATGGTGCAAGCAGGATCAGCAGGGCTTCCACGGCTTCGCGAACAGCGCGCGCGGCCTCATTCCCACTCCCACCATCTTTATCTATCTCAAATTTATAGAGACCGTTCACAAACTCCATCAGCGCGGCGACCGCGGTATTGAACTGAAACTCCCGATCGATGTCCTCAGTGACTTTCTTAATGGTGCGGTGCGTGAGCCGGCGCAGCTCTATCGGAACGCTGTTTGCCCGAGAGCTCGCAGCTACGGACTCCGCGGGCGCCGTACCGACAGGCGTGAGCCCCGAAGCGCCTGCGGCTTGTGCGTTCGTCGCATCCGTACCAGCGCGGTCTTGGCCACGCGTGTCAGTAGTCCCGAGGTCTTGGCCGAGGGACGTTCTAATAGTCGGCGCCAGATCATGGACCAGCCGCCACACTCGACCGAGAAAGCGATAGGCGCCCTCGACGCCGGCATCGCTCCACTCCAAATCCTTCTCGGGCGGCGCCGCAAAGAGGGAAAACAGGCGGGCCGTGTCGGCGCCATAGGTGGCGATGAGATGCTCGGGATCCACGATGTTCTTCTTCGACTTCGACATCTTCTCTACGCGGCCCTTCACGACCGGCGTGCGGATCTCCATAGCCTGACACTTCGCGCACCGCCACCCCTCCTTGTCGGACCCCACCATTTCACCGGGGGACAGCCAACCATGCGTCTCGCAGCGATACGTCTCCTTGGTCACCATCCCCTGCGTCAACAAACTCGTAAAAGGTTCGTCCACCTTGATCAGGCCCAGGTCCCGCACGGCCTTCGTGAAGAAACGGGCATACAGCAAGTGCAGGACTGCGTGCTCAATACCGCCGACGTATTGGTCCACCGCCATCCAGTAGTCGGCTTTGCCAGGATCCACGGGACGCGTCTCTTCATGCGGCGAACAATACCGCAGAAAATACCAGGACGAGTCTACGAACGTGTCCATCGTGTCCGTCTCCCGTCGAGCCGCACCTTTGCATTTGGGACATTTCACTTCGACGAAGTCCTTCACCTGCGCCAATGGGGAAGCCCCCTTGCCGGAAAAGGGAACCTCCTTGGGCAGCATGACCGGAAGATCGGCCTCCGGCACAGGCACTGTGCCGCACGCGTCGCAATAAATGATAGGAATGGGTGTTCCCCAATAGCGTTGGCGTGACACGCCCCAGTCCCGGAGCCGGTAGTTCACGGTCTGCCGTCCGAGACGCTGACCTTCAACAAACGCCGCAATACGTTTTTTGGCTTCTTCTATCGACAGACCGGAGAACGCGTCCGAGTTCACCAGTGTGCCCCCCGCGTCCTGTTCCTCATACGCCATTTGCAGACGCTCACCATTCAGCGTGCCTTCCGGGTTTTGGATAACGAGCCGCACAGGAATGCCGTACTTCCTGGCGAAGTCGAAATCGCGCTGGTCGTGGCCGGGAACTGCCATGATGGCTCCTGTCCCGTATTCGTACAGCACGAAGTTCGCCACCCAGATTGGAATACGCGTCTTGGTGAAGGGGTTGATCGCAAACGCTCCCGTGAACACGCCTTCTTTTTCGCGATCCGCGGCTGTCCGAATGGCCTTCTCCTGCCGCGAGACACGCGCCACGAACTCCCGCACCGCGGACGCTTGCGGCCGCCCCCAGATCACCCGTTCCACCAGCGGCGACTCGGGCGCAAGGCTCATGAAGGTAGCCCCGAAGATGGTGTCCTGACGGGTGGTAAAGATGCGGACAGACGGTAAATCCGGCAAGGGCTCGGCCAGCGGAAAATCCACCTCCACGCCGACACTCTTTCCGATCCAGTTCCGCTGCATGGTCAAGACGCGCGCCGGCCACGCCGTCAGGCGGTCGCAGCCACTGAGCAGTTCCTCGGCATACTCGGTGATGCGAAAGAACCATTGATCCAGCTCTTTTTGGATGACCACAGAATCGCACCGCCAGCAGCGGCCGTCCTCCACCTGCTCATCGGCCAGCACGGTCTCGCAACTCGGACACCAGTTCACTGCGGAACGCTTCTTGTAGGCCAGGCCCTTGTCAAAAAACTTCAGAAACAACCACTGGTTCCACCGGTAATAATCCGGCTCGCACGTGGTCACTTCCCTGGTCCAATCATAGGAGAGTCCCAAACGCTGGAGCTGATTGCGCATATACGCGATATTGTCGCGCGTCCACTGCGCCGGATGGACGCCCTTTTCAATAGCTGCGTTCTCGGCGGGAAGGCCAAACGCGTCCCAGCCCATCGGATGGAGGACGTCGTGGCCGCGCATCGTCTTGAAACGGGCGATGACATCGCCGATCGCATAGACCCGGACATGCCCCATGTGGATGCGGCCCGACGGATACGGAAACATCTCCAGGCAATAGTATTTGGGAAGCGAGCGGTCCTCAGCAACGCGAAAGATACGCTGCGAGGCCCAACGCTGTTGCCATTTGGCTTCGATCGAGCTGTGTTCGTAGGTACGATTCACACTATCGCGAATTTAACATATTGATCGTGGAGAAACTAGGCGAGCATTCCCGTTCTCATAGGGGCAGCCCTGAGGTTCATGGACCTGCGAAAACACTTTGGCTATACTGGATTCCGCGGTTAAAGGAGCACGTCGGTGGCATGCTGAACATCGTTTTGATCGTCCTGGTTGCGATCCTTATCTCGTTTCCCCCTTTCGTGACATCGACCATCAGAGAGGACATGACGTTTCCAGTTGGCACGAAACTGTGTTTTTCTCCCCCACAAGCAAAACGCTTTGTCGTGACGTCGCGTCCCGACAAGAACAAGCAACAAAAAATCACGATACAGGCCCCGCCAGCGGGGGACATCTTAAAAAGAGCGCGTTTCGAGAAACACCCCTTCTTGAAGCGGCATTTTAAAGTGACGGTGGAATCGGAAAAAGAAAGTTACACCGTCGTGGAATGTGCTGAGTGACCAGCGAGCGAAGGCTTATTCCCCCGGCTTCCCTCGAAGGTCCTTGAGATCCTGCAGCGTCAGGAGACTGGTGAGCGGAATACCGAGGGCTTCCACCCGCTGACGACCGCCCTCCTCCTGACGATCTACAATCACCAAGGCTTGCCGCACGTCCAAACCGGCCGCACGGGCCTGCGTGATCGCATCAATCGTGGCTTGTCCCGTCGTCAGCACGTCATCGAGGATCAGCACCCGGTCGCCGGACTGAAACGCTCCTTCCACGGCATGCTTCATGCCATGGTCCTTGGGCTTCTTCCGGACCACGAAGGTCCGGAGTTCCCGTCCCGTCAGGCCATACACAAAATCCGACACGGCGGTCGCGATCGGAATCGCCCCGATCTCCATGCCGCCCAACGCTTGAACGTCCGTCGTCTTCAACTGGTCGGCAATCAGTTCCGCCAGAATGCGGCGGTACCGAGGATAAGAAAGGATTTGCTTGCAGTTGACGTAGTACTCGCTGACGCGACCGGATGCCAAGGTGAAACGTGGTGCCGCGGCCCAGTGGAAAGAGCCGGTGTCGAGGATGGCTTTGGCGAGGTCCTGCTTGCTCATGCGACGGGAGTCAGTATCACGCGGACAGCCGCCAGTCAAGCCGGCCTCTCACATCTTCGCGGCCATTCACGCTAAGATACGTCATGGA
This sequence comes from Nitrospirota bacterium, assembly GCA_005877815.1. Classification (GTDB taxonomy): domain Bacteria; phylum Nitrospirota; class Nitrospiria; order Nitrospirales; family NS-4; genus NS-4. Next base: position 13,471 of record VBOG01000025.1, on the reverse strand, counting down.
CGCGGTTGATCAAAAGCATCTCGACATGGTGCTGCGGTATCACGAGGAGACGAAGCATCATCTGTTTCGTTATGCTCGCGCCCTGGGATATCTCGATTGGGATAATCAACCAAATCCCTTTCGTCGCTATGACGGCGCGCCCCTCATCTCCCTGCCGATCTTGGCGCTGGAGCAGAGCCCGGTCTCGCCGCCCTACCGTGCATTGTACGATCCGGGGAGCATCCCTCCGGCTCCCATGTCGCTGCATGCCATCTCACGCTTCTTCGAATATTCACTGGCCCTGACCGCATGGAAGCAGGCAGGCGCATCGAAATGGGCGTTGCGTGCGAACCCTTCGAGCGGCAATCTCCATCCGACCGAGGGCTATCTCTTCATTGATGCGCTTCCCGAATTGGCGTCCGTACCGGGACTTTATCATTACGCGCCGAAAGAGCATGCGCTAGAGCGGCGGATGGATTGCCCCCCTGATCGCTTTACAGAGCTGATGAAGGACTTCCCGCCTCACAGTTTCCTGGTTGGTCTTTCCTCGATCTACTGGCGGGAAGCATGGAAGTACGGCGAGCGCGCGTTCAGGTACTGTCAGCATGATGCGGGACACGCGATCGGCGCGCTCCGCATCGCGGCCGCGGCATTGGGTTGGAGGATGATGGTCTTGCACGGGACTTCGGACGATACGATCGAGACACTGCTCGGGCTCAACCGAACGGAGGATTATGAAAGCGCCGAACGGGAGGATCCGGAGATGCTTGCTGTCATCTGGCCATACGACAGCTCCATCACGCCGAACATCCCGCTCCATCTGGATCCGTCGGCCATGGCACCGCTTTCCGGAGCCTGGCATGGAAAGGCAAATCGTTTGAGCGTGGAGAATCCCGTGGCATGGGACATCATTCCGGCCGTCGCCGCCGCCTCGTGGAAAACCACAACGGAGACGATGCGGGTGCTAAGTGCGTCCGTTCCGCGCTTCTCGACTGATCTTGCAGACAGGGGCCCTGTGTCGGCCGGCGAGATTATTCATCGTCGGCGCAGCGCGGTGGATTTCGACGGCAAGACCGCTATTTCGGTTGCGACCTTTTTCGGTATGCTTTCGCGTGTCATGCCCGAAACGGATCGTTCGCTTCTCGGCCGACCAACGCCCTGGGACACAGTTCCCTGGGCGCCGACGATTCACCTTTGCCTCTTCGTCCATCGGGTCGACGGCAGTCCGCCTGGCCTCTATGTGCTCGTCAGAGATCCTGCAAAGCTCGATCTGCTAAAAAATGCTATGCATCCAGAGTTCTCATGGACCCGGCCGCCGGGCTGTCCGGAAGCACTTCCACTCTATCTCTTGCAAGAGGGAGATGCGCGAAAGCTGGCGACTCAGGTGAGTTGCCATCAAGGCATCGCCGGAGATGGGGCCTTTTCGTTAGGCATGGTTGCGGAATTTGAGCCTGCGCTCCGCGACCGCGGAGCCTGGTTCTACCGGCGGCTATTCTGGGAAACAGGGCTGATCGGACAGGTGCTCTATCTCGAGGCGGAAGCCGCCGGCGTGCGGGCGACTGGCATCGGCTGCTTCTTCGACGATCCGGTGCATCAAGTGTTCGGATTCAAAGGCACCGACTTTCAGTCTCTGTATCACTTCACCATCGGCGGCGCCGTGGACGATCCCAGACTGACGACACTCCCGCCATACGGCGCCCACGTCGAAGAGCAAGAGCGCGGAATGGACTTGCCGTAACTATTTCATCAGCGGGTGAAACGTTTCGATCGACCGGTAGACGGCCGACGCGTGCGCCGGCGAGGCGGAGCTGGGCTTGGACCGAAGATAGAGATGCCGGATTCCGAACATGTCGGCGGCGGATAGCGCGGCTTCGTCATCATCCACATACAGCGTTGTGACGGGGTCGAATCCAAGAATGGCCTGCGAATTGGTCCAGTACTCCCGGCGTGATTTGAGACAGCCGACGTCAAAGGCCGTGACGATCCGGTCCAGGTATTTGTCCACACCGGTTTTCTCCATCTTGATGGCCAATGATTTCGGGTGCGCATTGGTCACAAGATGCACGCGCATGTGGCGCTGCTGCAGATAGCCGAGAAACAGCAAGGCGTCCGGATGGGGCGCAATGCGATGGCGAACCGAGGCTTTGAGGGCCGGGACATCCAGCCCCAGCGTGCGCGACCAATAATCAATATCGGTCCAGTCCAATTCGCCTTCGACCGCGCGATAGAGGCCTGTCAGCCGTTCACGCGCCTCCTCCATGGAGAGGCCTCTTGCCAAGGCATAATGTTCCGGCAGGACGTTGAAATAGAAGTGATCGTCGAATGCCCTGTCCAGGAGCGTACCGTCCAGGTCGAGCAGAATGGTGTCGATGCCCTTCCAATCCATCGCGTCATTATACAGTGAGCCCGCGACATGTAACACGCGGATCATTGTCAAAACGATTCGTCGCATGCTAGCGTGACTTTACGGAAGGAGCGCGTCTTGGCGCGCTTGGGCCACGGGCAACAGGAGGCGTCCACCGCCTCCGGGGCGGGAGGGTGAGAGAGAGGTGTAATGTTGACTGTCGCCATCATCGGCCGCCCGAACGTGGGTAAATCCACCCTGTTCAATCGCATCCTCGGTCGCCGTCAGGCCATTGTTCAGGATACGCCCGGCGTCACGCGCGACCGACATGCCGCAGAGGCCGAGTGCCGCGGGCGACAGTTCCGGCTGATCGATACCGGCGGGCTGATTCCGTCCGCAGGCGATCGCATGCTGGAACTGATCCGCGAGCAGTCGCGCATGGCGATTGCCGAAGCGGATGCGCTGATTTTTCTCCTGGACGGGCGCGAAGGCGTCACGTCAACGGACTTGGAAGTGATGGGACTCCTTCGAAAAGCCGCCAAACCCATGTTCGTCGCCATCAATAAGATCGATACCCCCAAGTCCGACCCGTTGGTCGCGGACTTCTATTCACTCGGCATCGAGGAACTCTATCCGCTTTCCGCGGAACATGGCGATGGCGTAGCAGACCTGCTGGATGCGCTCTACCCGCTGATGTCTTCGGAGACCGAAGTCGCGCCGTCCGACATCCCGAAAATCGCGGTGGTGGGCCGCCCGAACGTGGGCAAATCCACATTCATCAACACGCTCCTGGGGGAAACGCGCCTAGTGGTCAGCGATGTTCCAGGCACGACCCGCGACTCCATTGATACGCTCGTCCGCCATAAACAGGCGGAGTATCTCTTCATAGACACGGCCGGGATCCGGCGACGTGGCAAGATTGATCCGGGTGTCGAGCGTTTCAGCGTGGCCAGGGCCATGCGCAGTTTGGGACGCGCCGATTTGGCCGTGCTGATTTTGGACGGCGTGGAAGGCGTCACCGAGCAGGATACGAAGATCGTCGGATTGGGCCTGCGGGGCGGACGCGCGTGTGTCCTCCTAGTGAACAAGTGGGATCTTCGGGAGCACGATGAAGGGGCCAAGGCCCGCTATAAGTCAGAGATCGACCGGCGTTTTTCCTTTCTCACATGGGCGCCCGTCCTATTCGGATCGGCACTGCAACACAAAACGGTGACAAAAATATTCCCGTTGATTGACCGCGCGCTGGAATCTTTCACGACGCGCATTCCGACCGGACAGCTCAACCGGTTCTTTCAGAAAGCGATCGACACCAACCCGTTGCCCATCCGAAAGGGCAAACCGGTGAAGTCCGCCTACATCACGCAGGTCGCCGTCAAGCCGCCGACCTTCGTGTTGTTTTGCAAGCATGCGGAGGACGTGGGCGATCCCTATCGACGCTATCTCGAGAACAGTATCCGCGAGGAATTCGGTCTGATCGGCACGCCGATCCGAATCTTTGCAAAAGCAAAATAAATGATCGGGACCGCGCTTCCCCGCCTCGCTGCCATCGCTGGTCTGCTAGGCCTCGCGACCATGACCATGCCGGCCACCCCGGCGTCATATGAGATCATTGCCAGCAAACGGGCCTTCACCCCGTCGCTTCTGTCGTTGGATGCCGGCCGGCTTGTCAGTCTGATCGTGCGCAATGAGGACGAGGACCTTCATGCCTTTGTTCCCCTCCTGCTGTTTCAGGGCATCAATGTGCAGGTCACGGGGAACGGCGCGCCTGAATTCAACGACACTGGGTTTGCGCGCGTCTTGATCCCCCCTCACGGAAAAGCAGAAATGCGGTTTACACCCAACACGCCCGGCACGTATTCGTATTTCTGCGACCTCCCGGGACACCTCATGCGCGGTGAAATCGTGGTCCGCTCACCCTCGCAACCCTAGACTCGCCGCCCAAATTCCAGCGTTGACACTGTTCGAACGCCCCACTATGATACACACCCCTTAGGGCTGCCTCCGGAAGCGGATCTGCCATGGGGCACAACAACTCATTTGCACAGCATCCATTTCGTTGAACTCGACAAGGAGGTCATGACAATGACTCAACGGCTTCGATTTCTGATTTGGTTTTTCCCTCTCATCGCCCTTTTAGGGCTCGGTGATGGGTCTGTCCTGGCCCAGCAAACAACTCCTCCAGCGAAGCCTCCGGTGCCCGCTCCCTCGCCCAGTGCGCCCCCCGCACCGGCGGCTCCAGCACCAGCCACGCCCGCACCTTCAGGCGGCGGATACGAGGTCTGGGCAATCGATCAGTCGGACAGCTCGAAGGATGGCGGCGGCACACTCTATATTTATGACGGCGCCGCACTCGCGGCCGACGCCAAGTCTGCGAAGGCAGAAACGGTGGAGCTGGGCGATAAATTCAACGAGGCATGTAAAGACGCCGGCGGCGGGTTTCCGAAAAGGCCGCACATGATCTTCTTCACCAAGGACGGCAAATACGGCATCCTTTCGTACGTCGCCAGCGGCCACGTCGTGTTCATCGACGCCGCATCGCGCGCGCCCATCGGCTGCGTGAGCCTGGGCAAGAACGCGCATGCCGCATGGCCGACCGCGAACATGAAGCTGGCGATCGGCGCCAATATCGCCGAGAAGAAGTTGGTCCGCATCTGGACGGATTACGCCAACAAGAAATTCACCATCAGGCCCGACGGCGACGTGATCGGCTTGGGCGCCATGGAACCCATCCTGCCGGATGCCGCACCGATCTGCCCGATCACGGACAACGGCAGCCAATATGTCTTCGTCACGCCGCGCGGCGGAGGGTTGGCTGTGTTCGAGATCAATTCCACGCCGATGTTCCTGCGCGGCACGCTGTCCCCGGATGCCCTGCATCCAGCCGGTTGCGGCGGCGTGCAGATCGGTTCCACCATGTACCTGAACTCCGGTGGTGGATGGCCGACAACAGCCTTAAACCATGACGTCTACGCGTTCGATGCCGGATCGCTTCCGCAACTGAGCCAGCCGACGCGTATTGGAGGACGGGACGGCGGCGATTCACACGGGATGGTCGCGATCAACAATAAATATCTCTGGTCGGGCGATCGTCATCTCAACCTGATCGACGTGTATGACACGTCAAACGGCAACATCCCCGTGGGCACGATTCGACTGTCCGGCGACATCAGCAAGGACCCAGCTCCCGACCTCATGGACGCCGCACCCGATGGAAGCTATGTGTTCATCGCGCTGCGCGGGCCGGCCCCATTGACCGGCAACAACAAAGACGTGAACAATGCCGTCGGCAGCACGCCGGACGTCGGGGTCGTCAAGGTCGAGGGCAGCGGCCGGTCGGGCAAGCTCGTCGCCGTCGCTCCCATCACCCGCATGGTGGAGGAGAAGGATAAGGACGAGAAGATGGTGAAGAAAGAAAAGGCCGACGTACACGGCATTCAGGTGCGGAAGAAATAGTGGGCATTCTGCGGGGAAGGTCGTAACGTGGCCTTCCCCGCTGCTTCCCCTCCGCCGAAACGTTGTAGAAGTTTCTCCTCCCCGCTACAATACTCCACATGACCGACGCGGAACTTCAACGCGCGATCCAGTATGTCACTGCGCGACTCTCCTATGGCTTGCCGCTCACATCCGAAGTTATTAAAATCGGTTTCGGAGAAATTGTGGCGCTCGCCAAAACAACCACAACGAAGCTGGACCGTGACGATATCCTCGCCTATATTTGCGCCTATACCGTCAAGAAGACCGGCCACTCCGAATCCTTGGTACGGGAAATTCTCGAGGCGGGAGGGCGATGGCTCGATCAGGCGGCTGCAGAAGTGTCTTCTCAGGAAAACAAGCCGGTGAATTGAGCCGGGGAGCGCGCATGGCGCAAGGATTGCCAACCACTATCGTAGGGCTCGCGATGGTTCTCATGCTAGGCGGAAACGAGGCGCGCGCATCCGCTCCGCAGACGTTTAAGGATGAGGCGGGCCGCATCATCTACGCCATCGATGCCGATGGAACCGTCTCCATGTTCGAGAACAGCCCCACGGATCTCACGATCTCGGTCACGCGCGGCACCCGCGAGCAAATGCAACCTCAGGTCACCGAGGTCATGCCGCAGAGCATTACCGCCGGGACCTCCCCCATGGTGAAGTTGAAGGGAAGAAACCTTGTCGGCGCGACGATTACCATGAGTGTTCCGCAAATCGAAGTCTCGGCCTACGTGGCGAAGCCCAAGAATTTGGATTTGACCTTGCACGTTCCGGCGACGGTTCCTCCTGGCAAAGTGATCCTGCAAATCGCGACGCCGATCGGCAAGACCACGGCAAGTCTCATGATCAGCGAGATGCAAATCGGGAGCGGCGCGGTGCACAAGGGGGGACCTGAGAAGCCAATCGTCAGTTCGGCTGCGCCCGCGTGTCCGGATGGAATGATGGGAGTGAGCGCCGAACTCGGAGGATTTTGTATCGACCTCGACCGGTCATTCACGGGCGAATACGGCACGGCCGAGAAGACTTGTTCGATTGCCAAAAAACGACTGTGCCAGGCGCAGGAATGGCAGCATGCCTGCGAACAGGCGCAGGCGGGCCGGCTCGCCGTGAAAAACATGATTGGCTCCTGGGAATGGACCGGTTCATGGGATTCATATCAACAGGACCCAAACATCCCGTCCATGGATTTCACTCCGGAAATCCGTTCCATCTTGATGGGGCAGGTCGATTGTCGTCAACGGCGCGTCTCGCCGAGGTGGAAAGCGGAAGTGTTCGTCGGCCGGTGCTGTAAATGAAACGGTTCACGCTCGCCTGCGTCGTGATGCTGATGCTGACGGTCACGGCCGCGTCCGCGCAGGCCGCAAAATTGAAGGATGACCCGAACGGCTTCAATGGACACACGTGGGGCAAGTCGGTGAGGGAATACCCCTCGTTCGCTCGGCTGTTGGACCTTGGGTCCACCGATGCTGGCACAAAAGCCGTCGTGTATGAAAACCCGGGCGAATCGTTGACGCTGAACGGCGTGACGCTCAGCCGCATCACGTACCGATTTCTTGACGACCAATTGGAGAGCATACATGTCTCCTATCAGGGCCGCCAAAACCGGGACAAATTAATGCGATGGATCGAAGAGCGACACGGAGCCTTGTCGCCGTCGGAACGGAAAATGATCACGAGCGTGCGGTGGATTGGAGACAAGACGACCGTGGACTTGAGTTACAACCATGCAACGGATCATGGCACGCTCTTGTTCATCTCTCGGGCTCTCGGCCAGCGTTTCAACGACATTGATCATACCTCCCAGGGCGACTGATCGGGGTCTCGCCCGATCATTTGCAGCACCGCCCCGGCCGCACCCCGCCCGTCCACGGGTCTTTGCGGTCCTTGGACGAACAGGCTTGTTTGCCTCGGACAACCGCCAACCAGTCCTCATTTTCGGTGACGATGCCGCCGCTTCCCTGCTCTCCCGCCGCCGCATACTCCGATGTCCTCGTCCACTCCCACTCTCCCAGAATGTTGCGAAGACCAACGGCCTCCCGGACTTTGCATGCCTGCTCCCATTCCTCCGACCAGCACAGCCGCTTGAACTTATAGGAGCACGCTTTTTCCACTTCCACCCAGTCGCCCGGCGAGGTTTCATTAATGTCCACGCAGAATCCGCCGGTGGAGCTTCCGATCGCGACCATCCCTTCCGGGCACGATTCAGGTTTGCCAGGAGGGAGTTCCCTGTATTCCGGCTCTTTCTTCCGAGCGAGCGCTGCAAGATCAATCTGGGGCTCGACGACCGTCAATGTCGCGTCTGTCTTCCCGATGGGAGTGGTCACTTCCACGGTCAACGGGCCGAGCGGCACCGCTTGATCGACTTCGATGGGGACGCCAGCAGAGACGGCGCGGGGGGCGCTCCCGCCGAATTTGATCCCCGGAACTTTGGAGGAGAATTTTGCACCGACGAGATTGGCGCCCTTGAACATCACCACCGTAAGCTTGCCCGTCTGGAGCGATGACGGAGAGATTTCCGTGATGCGAGGCTTCAATGCCTCTCTGGTGCCTCTGGTCACTGAAACAGTATTGTCCAGAGCGTCGGTCTCAAACATCGACACAACGCCCTGTGCATCGATGGAATAGAGCAAGCGACCAACCTCGTCGTAGTATTCGCTGGGTTGCGCGACCGCCGGAACCGGGGAAAGAGACAACAGCGCAAGAAGCGTGATGGAAACAGCGGAACCCGCGGGGCGAATCGCACACCGAGAAGAGAGCATACGTGGCTCCTACGCCTGTGTAACACAGGATCGCGGGAATTTGCCAGTGCGAGAAGGTACCCTTACGCAGGGCATTCCGGAAATTTCTTGACACTTTCTCCAATGATTCTGAATAGTAGAGCATGGTTCCAACAGCCCGGACATGGTGGGAGCAGCTTCGCGTCAAGCAGAAGGTTTGGGCTGTCGTGTTGGTGCTTTGTGTGCCGTTGATCGCGGCTCTGGTCGTCCACTTCACACTCATTCAACAACTCATTTCCGTCCAGCGCGAGTTCAACCGCGTCCTCCTCGCGAGTGATCAGGCTGACATCCTTCACCGGCTCGCAGTGGATATCCAGGGCAGTTTCCGCGGTTATCTATTGACGGGCCAGAGCGAGGTTTTAAAGCCGATGGTGGAGGCGGATGCGAAGCTCGCCGCCACCATCGCCCGTACCATCGAGTTGATTGAAAGCATCCCAGAACTGTCGACCGATATCAGGAATGTCAGCACGCGCCTCTCTGGCCTGCTGGAGACCAAGCGCCGCTTGATTCGTGACTTCGATGCGGGACGGTCCGCGGAAGTCCTCGAGTACGTCAGGTCTGGAAAAGGCATCGCGCTGTCCGATGCGATCCGAGGCGATCTTCGGGACATCCAGGACCGGCTGGATCGGCACCTGAAGACGCTGGAAGCGCGCGAGTCGAGGCTGGCGCGGGAAGCCCTTTGGGGGCTGCTGCTGGCGGTGATCGGCGGGTTGGCGTTCGGTCTTCTCGGCGCGCGGCTCTTGGCGCGTTCCATCGTTCGCCCGCTGACCGTGCTCCGATCATCGGTCGCCCAACTCGATCAGATCGCGGAGCCGATCGCGCTCATCCGGATCCCCGTTCGTTCACACGATGAGATCGGCCAGCTCGCCCGTGTCTATGAGGAAATGGCCGGGCACATTCAACGGCACATCCGGGAACTGGAAGCCATCAACATCATCGGTAACGAGATCAATACCATCGGCCCCGACGGCCTGGAAGGTGTCTTGTCACGGATCACGGATCGCGCGGCGGACATGCTTGACGTGGATGTCTGTCTCGTGATGCTGCGGGACGATCACATGCAGTGCTGGGTCGTGGAGGCCGCCTCGGGGTCATGGCAGGAAAAACTGTACAAGTCCGTCATGCTGTGGGACGAATTCCCAATCGTCGTGCAGGCGGTTGAAACAAGGAAACCGGCAGTCGGCGAAGATCTGCGAAGCGACCGCAGGCCCGAGGTGACACGGCGCAATCTGATGGGGCAAAGCATGCTGGCAATCCCGCTGATGTCGGGTGAACGGCCGTTTGGAGCGTTGGTATTATTGCTGGACCGGAAAGTCCATGGCAGCGACTGGAATATCAGATTGGCGAAAGGCTTTGCCGACGAAGCGGCGATCGCGATCTCGAATGCACGTTTATTCGAAGCCGCCGCACAAAAAGGGAAAGGTCTTGAATCCCGGCTAAAGCACCTCGAACATTTGGCCGAAACATTGGCTCACGATCTGAAGGGTCCAGGCGAACGCATGGAGGAGCTGGCCTCGCTGCTGCTCGCCGAATACGGGACGAAGCGGGTGCTCGACGAGCGCGCAATACGCTGGCTGACATGGATGAGCAGCTACGGCAAGGATCTCATCCAGCGCGTGGAAAATATCCTGGAGGTGGCGAGCCTGGGGAGTGGGCAGGATCCCGTCGAGGCAGTGGACCCCGCCTCCATCGTGAACGAGGTGCTGACAGCACGGGCCGAAGAGCTGAGAGAGCGCCGCGTCCAGGTGCAGACCGCTTTCGCCATGCAGGAAGTGCCGTGCCATCGCGCCTACCTCCGGCAGATCTTCGACAATCTAATTTCCAACGCCATCAAATTCTGCGGGGACCAGCCTGACCCTGCCATTCAGATCGTCGCCAAGAGGCACGGGAACGGACTGTGTTTTTCGGTTTCAGACAATGGCCCGGGCATTCCTCCAGAATACCGAGAACGGGTCTTCGATCCCTTCACGCGCCTCAACCCGGATCTGTCGAAGGGCAGCGGCATCGGCCTGACAATAGTCAAACGGATTGTCGAATTGTACGGCGGGAACGTGTGGGTCGCAGACGACGGGCCGCCTGGTTGTACGATCTCCTTTACGCTTCCCGCCCTGGGAGACCTGCATGTCCAACTCCCTGTGGCGACAGAACGAGAGGAGCAGTCCAGCCTCATGGGCCACGAAGAGAGGAAAGCATAATGATTCCGGTCATCCAGTCTCCGTTGTCATCCGCATCCGGCCGACCGCCGTTCACGATCTTGATTGTGGACGATGATCCGCACGACACGGAACGGATGCTGCACGCGATCGAGGAGGCCGATCTAAGATCGCTGGGCGGGACGATCGATATTCAAGTGCGGGCCCGGGCCGAAGGCGCTCTCCGCCTCATCGGCGAGCGGCCCATTGATCTGGTCCTCACCGATTTGGTGATGCCCGGGATGGATGGCTTGGATCTTGTCACTCAGATTCAAAAGATCGACCGGGATCTGCCGGTCTTGATCGTCACGCGCCTCAAAGGCGTTCAAAGCGCGGTTGAGGCGATGAAGAGGGGCGCGTACGACTATCTCCTCAAGCCGGTGAATGCATCGGATCTCGGCATGCGGCTGCACCGAGCCATCAGGATGTCGGAAATTCTGCGCTTCAACTCAGCCTTCAAGCGAACGGCGCAGCACGAAACAGTGGCTGCCAATCTCGCGGGGACAAGTGAGCCGTTCCAAAAAGTCCTGCGCCTCGTCGCGGAAGCCGCCCAAGGTCGTTCGACCGTGCTCATTACCGGTGAGACGGGGACCGGCAAAGGCATGTTCGCGAGGGCCATCCATGAGCAGAGCCAAGACCGTGAGCAACCCTATCAGGTGATCGATTGCACGACGATGCCCGAAGGCATGATCGAGAGCGAACTGTTCGGGCATGTCCGGGGAGCCTTCACGGGAGCCATCGCCGACAAGCCTGGATTGATCGAACTGGCGGACGGCGGCACGGTCTTCCTGGACGAGATCGGGGAGTTGTCGCTTGCATTGCAGACCAAGCTGCTGCGAGTCCTGGAAGAGAACGAGGTCCGCCGGCTTGGCGGGACGCGCGTCAAACGTGTTCAGATGCGCTTTATCGCCGCCACCAATCAGAACCTGGAGGAAAAAATCAGGCAAGGGACATTTCGAAAGGACCTCTATTACCGCCTGGCCGTCATCGGCATCCATGTGCCGCCCTTGCGTGACCGCCGGGAAGATGTGGCTCCCATCGCACGCCATCTCTGCGCGAAATTCGGCAAGGAGATGATGAAGCCGCGCTGCTCGCTCGACGCCTCGGCTGTGACCGCTTTGTCTGCATACTACTGGCCGGGCAATGTGAGGGAATTGCGGAACGTCATCGAACGCGCAGTCATGCTGGCTCCTGGATCCACGATCACCGAGGAGGACCTCGGCGGTTTGCTGCCGGACGTCCGAAAGTCGGACGTCCTGCGGGACAATGTCTATGCGTCGCTTCCATACCTGCAGGCGAAGAAAAAGGCGGTCGCGGACTTCACGTCCGCCTACCTGCGCACAAAATTGTCCATCCATCAGGGACGAGTTGCAAGTGCCGCCGAAGATTGCGGCATTCCCCGCCAGCATTTCTATCTTCTCGTCAAGCGCTACCTGGAAGGCGAGAAGTCAGCGGACGCCGACTGAGGTTTTTTTCCTCCTAGCTTCAAATCAAACCGCTGTATCGAATGGGTGACAGTGACTCCTAGAGTTGCTTGGTCACCTCCTCAGCAATCCGGCAGCAGTAACACTCCATCTGTTCTCAACTGCGATGCCTCGCTTTAAGTAGGGTCAAAGAGCCTCGACAATAGCACTTTCGGAGGAGACAAAAATTCTATGTCATCTTATAACACATTGTAACTATGTCATTTTTTTATCGAGACGCCCCATTAGTCATACAAAGATATTACTTCCCTGTTTAAAGCATCCCCTAAGTCATTACTTTTCAAAGGGCCTTACGAGCATTTTTATCATTTATCATCAATTAGTTATGTCCTCTCAATGCTGCGCCATACGTCTCACCATTCACTGGCAGAGGCCTTGCTCTAACTAAGCACTACACAACAGGGATTTCGACTGTTCGCAGCGAAAGGGGGTGAGATGGAGGTCGGATGTCGGGTTGAGTGCGTGATGGGGATGAGCGAGAACGTATCGAGCCATCCCGAGATTAATTCATGGCAGGAGGTGTAAGTGATGTTTTTAACCAGACGGCAGTTCTTGAAGACAACTGCAGGGACGATCGCGGCGATCGCGATTGCCGACAAGGCGCTGGCCCTGACGGCGCTGCAGCCGGTCATCGAGGTGGGCAATCCCCTCGGCGAATATCCGGACCGGTCCTGGGAGCGTGTCTACCACGACCAGTACCGCTATGACTCGTCATTTTCCTACATCTGCTCGCCAAACGACACGCATGCCTGTCGCGTGCGCGCGTTCGTGCGCAACGGCGTCGTCATGCGGATCGAGCAGAACTACGATCACCAGACGTACGAGGACCTGTACGGCAACCGCGGCACATTTGCCTGGAACCCGCGGATGTGCTTGAAGGGTTACACGTTCCATCGCCGGGTGTACGGTCCATACCGCTTGAAAGGCCCGATGATCCGCAAGGGCTGGAAGCAGTGGGTGGACGATGGCTGTCCCGAACTGTCCCCCGATGTGAAGATTCGCTACAAGTTTGCCAACCGCGGCGAAGACGACATGCTCCGCGTCTCTTGGGACACGGCAGGCATGTACCTTGCTAAAGGGCAATTGAAGATCGCCGAGCGGTATTCGGGCGAAGCGGGCGCGCGCCGGCTGCGGGAGCAGGGCTATGCGCCGGAGCAGATTGAAGCCATGAAGGGCGGGGGAACGAAGGCGTTCCATTACCGTCCCGGCATGGCGGTGCTCGGCT
>VBOG01000024.1:51137-55060 GCA_005877815.1 Nitrospirota bacterium | reverse complement strand
CGCGACAGTGAAAGCCTCGGCCATCCATTTGATCCCGCGTTAAGTCCACGCAAATAGCTTTCGGCCTCGTCTCTTGAAAATTACTTAGTTCTGTAGTGGGACGTCAGTGTGTCCTGGGTTGGGGGCGGTCTGGTGGATACGAACCTTCCGTGGTGGAGATTCACCAGACGATCCCGATCGCTCAAAGGCGACCATATGGAATCATGAAGCCTGTCAAGTAATTGCGAACATCGCCTGAATGGCATTGACCTTGCTGCTCTGCCTTCCTAGTCACCAGCGTTTCGCTCTGAAAACTAGAGGGGATAGCCAGGGAGGTCACTATGAAACGGCGTTTTGAACTGATCGACTTAATTGTGGCAGTGGGAGTATTTGCAACGCTTATAGGTGCTGCCGTTCTCTTCATGGCGTCAACCGGCACCCTATCGGCAGCCATGCCTGAAACGACGCCTGTCAGTGTGAGCGGCGATATCGCCATGCAGTTCATTCAGCCGGTTTTGGGTCAAACGTTGGTGGAGGACTATGTGCTCGAGCGAACGGCTCCACGGGAGATCTTCGCGGCGGCCGCTGCGCTCAACCGGGCCGCCATGGACATCCGAATGTTGGAAACGCTTGGTTCCGGGTCTCTGGACCGATTTGTCGGCGATGCCACGAAGGCAAGGACGGATCATGAGGCGCGTGTTCAATTCATGCTCGGGAAGCACATTGTGAATTTTACCAGCCGGGGAATCGGAAGCAGAGTCCTGTCGGTGAACGATCTGTCTGGGGACTATAACCGTCGAATGATCGAGGTGGCTCGGGCGACTAGCCAGAGAGCGGATGAGGATTTTCGCAGTAACTGGCAGACGAACCTGGGTCGGGCCATTGTGACGGCAAGTGCGTGGCATGCTGACCTGTTGGGCCGCAGCCAGCAGGAATTTGGGAATGCGGTGGTTCGGGTTGCTCGCATACAGGATGGGTATGCACAGGCCGCCACCTCGTTGCAGCGTCAATTGGCCTCCGTCATGATGGTTGATATGAATGCCGAACTGCAGGCCGATCGCTTCAGCAGTTTGGCCGTCGTCGAACCGTCCATAAGAAGGGCAGAATCCATTGCGGCATACACTGAGCCTCGGGCATGGCCGGAAATCCCCACGAGTATCTTCGTGACGGGAGCAGCCGCGTTGATCGGCGTCTTTTCGGTCGGACTCTTGATTCTGCGCTCAAGGCCTGAAGTTGAAGTGAAGTACCAGGTCCGATACATTCCGAAACACGCGATTTAGACGAGTTCAAGGGGAACGGCGACTTTCAGAGAGCCGGGAGGAAGAGCGCCTTCCGTATTCGCGCAATGTCATGGGGATATTGGGGAGTGGTGTTGGGGGTGGCGATGATGCTCCTCGTAGTGTTCGCATCCTTTGAGATTATGAGCTGGCAATCGAAGGACTCCAAGACCGGCGAACAGACGAAGGAGACCCATGCACACTCCGTCGGAAGTAAGCACGCGGCCTAGTGATCTCCCTGAAGTGGAGGCGCCACGAGGCGGGGCGGATCAGGTCTGCGCCGCGATTTGCAGAGCACGGTGACGCTTCAGATCGTGAAGGTGATGCCATGGTGGAAGTCATTGGTATCGCTCTATTCGTCGCTCTGGTGTGGTTGCTGGTCTACGGCATGTCGGCAACCGAGGCGAAAGGGCATCGGCTGGGGACCGACCAAGCGGAAAGACCATCTCCTAAACGGATGCACGCTGCCTAAGGAGCTCTTCTGTTCCGCCCCGGCGAAGAGGAGTGGTGCGACGCATCGGTTGCGTCTATGTCGTCAACGTCTCGTCGATCTGGAGGTGAGTTATGAGACCTCAATACCTGTGGCCGATCTCGGCAGCGATACTGCTTTGGGCCAACCCCGCCTTCGCCGATCACCCGGGCCAGTCCGGGCCTTTTCCGCACATCAGTCATCTGGAAGTCCCAAGCGTCGTCACGAAGATCCATCCGTCGATGATCTTTGTACAGCCGGCGTATGGATTGCAATTCCGTACTCTCAGCGCGATCAAGGCGGAGCGGATTGGGTTGTCTGATCTCAAGGTCGGGGAAATGCTGACATTGGTCGTCGATGAGGGGAATATCCTGATCGATGCCCATAAACGAGACGCACCCCGTCATGGTCATCGGTTGATTGTCGGGGACCTTCACTACGCCGATCAGTCTTGGCAGGAAATTCAGCTGGCGACTCCGGAAGGTCCTGCGCGCTTCGATGTGGATTCCTTGGCCGGCAGTAAGCTTTCCGTCCTCCAGGAAGGCAGTCCAGTGGAAGTCGAACTGGATGAGGCAAATGTGGTGATCGATGTCCATCGCGTTCGATGACGGTCGCATGGACAGTCATGGACAGTAAGGAGACTGATATGACACGGACAACTCTCTTCACAAAATCGTCAATCGTTGCGTTCGTTGTAAGCTGCGCCAGCGTGCTGTTGACTGGAGGAGTCCTAGCGCTCACTCCTCCCCAATGCACATGGTGCGACACCATCTCAGACGCCCTGATCTTCTATCAGGACAACTATCCCACCTCCAATTTTGAACCTTATCAGGACACGCTCATTGTGGTGCGGAGGGCGATGGGGAGCGATGATCAGCAAACCGTGACAAGTGAAATGAGCAAGTTTTTCCAAATGCTACGCAATCGCTCCTACGGCATTAACGGCGCTGCCGCCGACGAACTGCACAACTTTGCGCTGATGGTCACACCGATTCAAGAATATGGGATTTCCGCACCACCGCCCGTTACTGGGCAATAGGGGAATGATGTTGAACCACAGGACGTCGGCTCATATCGGCGTTCTGTGGCGCGGTGGCAAGTTCCATCCATGGCAGAGTCGTGACCGTGATCCGGAATGTTTTAGAATGGGTTTTTCCAATCTTGCTGGTTACCACCGGAGGTTCAACCATAAGCGAAGCGGTGTCTCCCCCTAAGCAGCCTGCAGGTCAGGGGGCCTCCCTTCAAAGCGTTTTCGAAACTGAACAGACTGCGCGTTTGCTGGCGATTCTGCTCGATTCCGGCCGCTATGTGATCAACGAGAACCAGGAGCTGTTCGATGATCCAAGCAAGGAGCACAAGGGTTTCTCGCCTGAGGTATTCGAACATCAGCTCACAGAGGTGTTTCGCAGCCGCTCTGGGATCGACCTGCAAGACTTGAGTGCGGCTCGACTGCCGAATGGCGGGAGGGAGTTGCTGCATTCCCTTCTTGTCGTCAGCAAGAGGGTGGTCGCTGAGGCTCAGGCCGATATCAACCGCAAGGACGTCGACTTTAAGGGATTTATTCCGGCAGTCTTTGGAGCGAGAGTGGCCGCCCGCTTTACAGATATGACCGGCGTTCGCCTGAAACAAACGGCGCTGGCCCCGCGTAATCCCTCGAACGCGCCGGATCACTTCGAGAAGATGGTCTTGCAGCAGTTCGCTGATCCCTCCTACCCGCGGGAAAAGGTGATCAGCGAGACAATCGCCAAGAGCAATTCGCTGCGGCTGATGTTTCCGCTCTATACCACACGGCAGTGTCTGGACTGCCACGGGGAACCGAAAGGGGAGCTTGACAAAACCGGCTATCCACGAGAAGGTCTTCGCCTAGGGCAGAACGGTGGGGCCATTAGCGTGGTGATCCCGATAGGACGATGAGGCGTATAGGGATTTGGTTCGGGGTGGCGATCTTCTTGGTCGCTCCGGTTCTTAATGCCGCGGAGCCCTCGAGCGGGGCTGCGGAGAGACCTGCCGGAACGGGCGTGATTGTCCATCCGGACGGCTATATTCTGACCGCCCATCATGTAGTGTCTAATGCCCGCCGCATCGTCGTCGTCACGCCCGGTGAATTTCGGGCCCCTGCCATTGTCGTCAGCTCAGATTCCGAGCACGATTTGACCTTACTGAAGATCGACACCGTCGGGCTTTCGGAGGCCCCTGTG
>VBOG01000024.1:0-50960 GCA_005877815.1 Nitrospirota bacterium | reverse complement strand
CGTGACGACAAAATTCACTCATCCGTCCGGAATCTCACCGGAGGGAATGGGCTTTGTCGTGCCGGTCAGCTATGCGACGCCGCTTCTCGCCAATATTCCGGACTTTAACTTTGCCGCGATCGGCAAGGGACTGAAGAAGTCGAAAAAAAATTCCGAGAAGATTATGCGCCAGATGGCTCGGACGACGGTGCGGATAGAAACGGTCCGCATCCAGGAACCGACCGCCTCATCCGCCCCGGAAGCGGCTGCAGGGCAACCCAAGGCTGAGGCGCGTCGTGCCCCCATCCCACGGCCCCATCCGAGCCACCCCCAGGAGCCGGCACCAGGCGAAGAGAGTTCCGGCGCAATGACCAAGGTGAATGAACAGCTCATAGCAGCGCAACAGGAGGAGTTGAAAAAGCTAGCGGAGAAAAGGGTTCTACCTCCGGACGGAATGGTGCTGATTCCGGCAGGCGAATTTTTTATGGGAACTGAGGATGGACTCCCTGATGCCAGGCCGATGCACCGACCCCAGCTCAGCTCGTTCTGGATCGACCAGTACGAGGTTACAAATGCCGAGTATCGCCGGTGCTTACAAGCCGGCATATGTCTTCCACCCAAGGATCGCCAGGCCTTCGATGATAGCCTTCGCGGACAACACCCTGTCACAAATGTGACCTGGGCTCAGGCGCGCGCCTTTTGTCAGTGGCGTGGCCGACGGCTCCCCACGGAAGCTGAGTGGGAAAAGGCCGCCCGAGGTACCGATGGGCGGCGGTATCCATGGGGTAATAGCGAGGAGGTGATCAAGAGCTTGGTAAAAGAGCAAACCGTGCGGTCCAACGGCAACGGGACTGCACCCGTTGGAAGCTTCCCGGGAACCTTGTCACCATATGGCGTGTTCGATCTGATCGGGAATGCTTGGGAGTGGGTCAAGGACTGGTACGCCGAAGACTATTACGCCATTGCGCCCCTTCGCGATCCTCAAGGACCGCTTCGCGGCTCATTCCGCGTTCTAAGAGGTGGTGACTGGAGCCAAAGCCCATCTGAACTTCGGGTCAGCTACCGAGGGTGGGATGAAATGACTTACTGGGGACCATCCTTGGGCTTTCGCTGCGCGGCCGATGTCCCAGAATGAATGGAGCCCCTCTCGCCTGACCGTTCAGGATGAGCGATAGCCCACCTTGGTGACTTCCCCGCTCGTAATTCTGAAGGCATTCATCACCGGCGAGGTGGGCTTCTCAAGAGAGATGATGAGGTGGAGGGGTTCGGCAAGATTCAGGACTTTCCGGATGGACTCGAATTCGGTGGCATTTTGAATGTCGGTAACAGATGGACGCGAGGGGCTGTGGGGATGCGAATGGTAGATGATCTGCAAATCGAGGTTCCTCGTCCTCATGTCTTTGAGCGCCAGTGACTGCTCCCGCGCGTCCATGACGAAGGCGATGTCGGCCCGCTCTTCGGGCGCGAGCCGTTGAAGATGCGCGAGCTTCGCCTCATCGAAGTTCGCCGCATCGCCGCCCTCCGTCGCGACGATATTCTTGATCTTGTAATGGTGCGTGACCTGTCCCGCTTTTCCGGCCAATAGCCCGCAGCACTCATGCGGCGCCAACGCTCGCGCCTCAGCCACCATGTCGTCGAGAATCTGTCGAGGGATGGTCAGAGTGAGCACGAAACGGCGTAATCGGCCGAAAGATCTTTGATGCGCGGGTTGGGCCCGCACAGCGGACATGTGGGATCCTTCGGAATGCGGGTCCTGCGGAAGGACATCTCCAACGCATCATAGATCAACATGGAGCCTGCCAGAGATTCGCCGATGTCGACGATCTCTTTGACGGCTTCCGCGGCTTGCAATACGCCGATCGTGCCGGCGAGCACTCCGAGGACGCCGGCCTCCTGGCAATTCGGAACCAGCCCGGCGGGCGGCGGCTCCGCGTAGAGGCAACGGTAGCAAGGGAAGCCGTCGTTCGGCCGCAGCGTGGTGAGCTGACCTTCGAACCGAAAGATGCTGCCGGAGATCAGCGGCTTCTTCGCAAAAAAACAGGCGTCATTGACCAAATAGCGGGTCGCAAAATTATCGGATCCGTCAAGGAGCAGATCGTAATCAGCGATCAGGCGGAGGATGTTGTCGGAGGCGATGTTCATCGGATGGATCTTGACGGACACATCCGGATTGAGCGCCGAGAGCATCGCCTGTCCTGACTCGACCTTGAGCTTGCCGATGGTCGCGGTCGTGTGCAGAATCTGCCGCTGGAGATTCGACAGGTCCACGACATCGCCGTCCACCAAGCCGACGGTCCCCACGCCGGCCGCGGTCAAATAAAGAGCGGCCGGCGAACCGAGTCCGCCCGCGCCGATGATGAGCACCTTCGCAGCCGCGAGCTTCTTCTGGCCCTTGCCGCCGACTTCCGACAGGATGATGTGTCGGCTGTATCGTTCGATTTGGCTCTCGGTAAATTCCACGTCACTCCACCACGTTCAATTCGATGGGGTCTACGATGATGCCTCTCTTCCGCACACCCTCGATGGCCTTTTCGATGTCTCCGGCGTCGCCGCTGAACTCCACATCCATCCAGCCGGTCTTCTCACGCACATCTGCGCGGCGGATGTTGGTGTCCACCGACGGGAACTCCCGGTTGATCTTGCATAACACCGGCTCTTTGATCTTGTCCTCCGGAAATCTGAGATGAAAGCGTAAGTGCGCAACCGAGGCCTTGTGACTCTTCACCGGCGACCCTCCGGCGATGGCCGGCACGATGGACACCTCGTCTCCATCCTTCAGGGCTGTCGTCTTGCCGTTCATGAACCGGATGTCTTCCTCGTTCAAATAGATGTTGACGAACCGCCTGATCTCGCCGCCGCCATCGCAGATGCGGTCTTTGAGCCCGGGGAACTGGCCGTTCAACGACTCGATCATGGACTGGATATCCGACGCTTGGGTCTCCACCTCACCCTTCCCGCCGGTCAGGGGCCGAAGAGGGGTGGGGATGCGCACTTTAATCATGAAGCGTACCTTCGTGTTTGCCCAGGTTGAACATCTTTTGAAATTGTACCAGGCTCGGAGCGATTCGGGTCGGGCGGCCCACCGCGTCAATGACCGCATCCTGGGTTTTCAGACCGTTGCCGGTGATGAGTGCCACCGTCACATCCTTCCGCTTGATGACGCCCTGTTTGACCAGTCTCTTGAGCACACCGATCGTGACGCCTCCAGCCGTCTCGGCGAAGATGCCCTCCGTCTGTGCGAGCAGCGTCATGCCGTGCACAATTTCATCGTCAGTCACCGACTCCATGGCGCCACCGCTTTCGGTGGTGGCCTTCAATGCATAATAGCCGTCTGCGGGATTGCCGATGGCCAGCGACTTCGCGATGGTTTTCGGCTTGACGGGCTTGAAGAAGTCACGGCCCTGCTTGTAGGCGGTGGAGATGGGGGAACAGCCCTCCGCCTGCGCGCCGTTGATGCGCGTCGTAAGACGGTCGATCAACCCCAGCTTGTGAAACTCATTCAAGCCTTTCCACACCTTCGTCAGCAGTGACCCCGACGCCATGGGGATTACGATGTGATCGGGTGCCGTCCATCCCAGCTGTTCGGCGACCTCGTAGGCCAACGTCTTCGAGCCTTCGGCATAGTAGGGTCGAATGTTGACGTTGACGAAGGCCCATTTGTGTTCGCCGGCGATCTCACTGCAGAGGCGGTTCACGTCGTCGTAGTTCCCCTCAACCTCGACCACGTTGGGCCGGTAGACGAGATTTCCAAGAACCTTGGCGGCTTCCAGGTCGTGCGGAATGAATACATAGCACTGCATCTTGGCTGCGGCTGCATGCGCGGCTACCGAGTTTGCCAGGTTGCCGGTCGAGGCGCAGGCTACCGTGTCGTACCCGAGTTCCAAGGCGCGGGTAATGGCGACCGACACGACGCGGTCCTTGAAGGAGAGGGTCGGATGATTCACCGTGTCATTCTTAATGTACAGCGTGTCCAGGCCGAGTTCATCGCCGAGGTTCTTGGCGCGAACGAGCGGGGTCAAGCCGGCATAAAGGCCCGCGGTCGGCTCTCCTTCGATCGGCAAGAGATCCAGGTAGCGCCAGAGGCTCTTGGGACCGGCCTCGATGCTCCTGCGCGTAATGTGCTTCCTGATCTCCGTATAGTTGTACTGGACCTCCAGCGGGCCGAAGCACAGTTCGCAGACGTGCAGCGAGACGGCGGGGTATTCTTTCCCGCATTCCCGGCAGATCAGCCCTTTCATTTTATGGGATGTCATGGCTTGACTGCGCAAACCTCCGCCTCGTGCTCGATCAACTGAGTGATCTCAGGATGCGCGCCGCAGAGCGGACAATGTGGATTCTTGCGGATCTTGATTTCACGGAAACGTGTGAGCCGGGCGTCATAGTCCAGCAAGCGATCCGTGAGGGGCCGGCCCTTGCCCAAAATCAGCTTCAACACTTCAGTGGCCTGGATCGTTCCGATCACACCGGCCAGCGCACCGATGACGCCGGCTTCCTGGCAACTCGCGACCATGCCGGGAGGCGGCGGCTGTTTGAACACGCAACGATAGCAGGCGCTTTGTCCGGGAAGGATCGTGAACACACGGCCGTCAAACCGGAGGATGCCACCGTGCACCAGTGGTTTTTTTGCAAAGAAGCAGGCGTCGTTGATCAGGAACTTTGCGGGAAAATTGTCCACCCCGTCCACGACGAGATCGTAGCCGCCGATGATATCCAGGGCGTTGTCAGCCGTGAGACGAGAGTAATGGGTTTCGACCTCCACGCTCGGGTTGAGCGCCTGGATCTTGGCTTTCGCAGACTCCACTTTCGGCCGGCCGACATCGTCGGTGTGATGAATGACCTGCCGTTGTAAATTGGAGAGGTCTACGACATCGCTGTCAATGATGCCGATCGTGCCGACTCCCGCCGCCGCCAGGTATAACGCCACGGGGGAGCCAAGCCCGCCTGCGCCGATGACGAGCACTCTCGCCTGGCCGATCTTTTTCTGTCCCTTGCCGCCGACTTCGGGCAGCAGAATGTGCCGGCTATAACGGGTGACTTGCTCTTCGGAATCGGGTACAAACGGCATCGGAGAGTCTTTCGGTGAGACTAGATGTTAAAGTATTTTTCGATACTGATGTAGCGTTCGCCGGTGTCACACAGGATCGTCACCACATTTTTGCCCGGACCGAGGTCCGCCGCCACTTTCTGTGCGGCTGCGACATTGGCGCCTGATGAGATGCCGACCAGCAGGCCTTCCTTTTTGGCCAGAAGTTTCGCCGTCTGATACGCTTCCTCATCAGTTATCGTGATCACGCCATCCAGCACCGAACGGTTCAAGACCTTTGGGATGAAGCCCGCGCCGATCCCCTGGATTCTGTGCGGGCCCGGATCGCCGCCGGAAAGGACGGGAGACCCAGCAGGTTCCACCGCGATGACTTTGATCCCCGGTTTTCGCTGTTTGAAGTATTCACCACATCCGGTAATGGTCCCACCGGTCCCAACGGCAGTGACGAACGCGTCAATTTCGCCATCCATGGATTCCCAGATTTCCGGGCCCGTCGTCTTTCTGTGCATGGCCGGATTCGCCGGGTTGGAGAACTGGTCAGGCATGAAATAATCCGGATTGCTGGCGATCAAGCCTTCGGCTTCCTTGATGGATCCCTTCATGCCCTCCCAGGCAGCGGTGAGAACGAGCTGCGCCCCGTAAGAAGACAGCAGGCTCGCGCGCTCCATGCTCATGCTCTCCGGCATGACGAGGATGAGTTTATAACCGCGTATGGCAGCGATCAGCGCCAATCCGATCCCTGTATTTCCACTGGTGGGCTCGACAATCGTGCCACCGGGTTTCAGCCGGCCCTGCCGTTCGGCTTCGTTGATCATGTTGAGGCAAATGCGGTCCTTGACCGAGCCGCCTGGATTGAAGTACTCGACCTTGCCGTAGACCGTTGCGTCTCCTTCTCGTGAGAGACGATTTAAGCGAACCAGTGGGGTCCGGCCGATCAGTTCCGTAATGTCTGTATGCAGCGACAGCATTCAGCGACCCCCGCCCATATAGAAAAGCAACTCAATGGAATCCCCATCTTTGATTCGGGTCAATCCTAATTCGTGTCTTTCCAACATCTTGGAATTCACTTCAACCGCCACCATCTGGGGTTCCACATCCTTGGCTTTCAGAACTTCGAGGACCGTTCCTCCAGTGATTTCTTCGGCCTTTCCATTGATCGTCACACGCATTGGAACTTGAGTCTCCGAGCAAAAAAACCTTGAAAGAAAGCTACTTTAGCCAAGACTTCCGCCGGTTGTCAAGAAACACTGTGGAGCCCTCCCGCATTGACACCCCGTTCTATGAGTGCTTATAATTCCAGCGTCTCCGGCGGGCTTGTTCATTTTCTGACCTCCATGAACCTCCCTAATTCCCTGACGATTCTCCGCATCCTTCTCATTCCATTTTTTGTCGGATTCCTGATCTACGCGCATTATGGTTGGGCTTTGTTGGCGCTTGTTGTGGCAGGCATTACCGACATCCTCGACGGCGTCATCGCACGGGTCGCCAATCAACGCACAAAGCTGGGGGCATATCTCGATCCCCTTGCCGACAAGCTTCTCCTCACGTCGGCCTTCGTCACGCTCGCGATGCTTCACATTGTTCCCATTTGGGTCGCGATCGTGATCCTCAGCCGAGACCTGATCATCGTGGCCGGCACCTTGTTGCTGCATGTGGTCGCAACCCCCATCGAGGTGATTCCAACAACCATGGGGAAGGGGGCAACTCTTGCGCAACTCGTCTATTTGACGTCGGTCCTCGTCCTGACCTATCGCCAACAGGACCTAGGATTTCTGGTACCGCTGTTGACATTGACGCTCGCCTTGACCATCGGGTCGGGATTGCACTATGTCTATCGCGGCATCAGGGCCTATAATCCACACCTAGTATAAATACCTATATCGATCGACCTCTCCTCTTCCTTTTTGAGTTGACAAAAAACGGCACTTTTTATACACTGCGACTCGGTAGAGATTATTAACACTAAAGTAGAGACTTATGGCTGTTGGATTCGACAGATTAGGGAAGATTCTGGTCGGGGCCAAAATGATCACCGAGCAGCAGTTGAACGAGGCTCTGGCCGCGCAAAAGCAGAAGGGCGGCGGAAAGCTCGGCAGCACCCTCGTCAAGATGGGCCTTATCGAGGAGGAGAAACTCCTCGGCTTCTTGGCGCAGCAATATCGGATGCAGGCCGTGGACCTCAAAATGTACCAAAATATCGACCCCTCTATCATTAAGCTTGTTCCGCTCGACATGGTGAAGAAGCACATGGTGCTGCCGCTCAAGCGGGTCGGTGCCACCTTGACGATCGCGATGGCGGACCCCACGAATATGCTCGCCCTGGACGATTTGAAATTCCGAACCAACTAT
Organism: Nitrospirota bacterium; assembly: GCA_005877815.1. Classification (GTDB taxonomy): domain Bacteria; phylum Nitrospirota; class Nitrospiria; order Nitrospirales; family NS-4; genus NS-4. The sequence continues at coordinate 43,588 of VBOG01000024.1, read as the reverse complement.
ACGGTGGAGCCGGCCATTGCCAGTGAATCAGCGCTGATTGACGCGATCAAAAAATATTATGGGGGCGGAGCGGCTGCATCTGGAGAGGATAAAAACGCGAAGAATGCGATTCTACAGGCCAAGGATTATACGATCTCAGATATGCCGGAAGGCGATGAGCTTGCGAACCTCGGCAAACAAGAAGAGGGTCCTGTGGTCGACGTCGAGGACTTCGACAAGACCGTCGGCGATGTACTCGATTCTGTCGAAGTGGCCGAGACGGAGCAGGATGGCGGCATTATTGGCGAGGTCGAGGCTCCCATCATCAAGCTGGTCAATGGCATTCTGGTCAATGCGATGAAGGTGGGGGCGAGTGACATTCATATCGAGCCCTACGAGCAGGTCTTCCGCATTCGGTACCGGATCGACGGCAATCTGCAAACGGTGATGAACCTTCCTCTGAAGGTCAAGAACGCAATCATTTCCCGTATCAAGATCATGGCCAGGCTCGATATCGCCGAACGGCGTCTGCCACAGGATGGCCGCATTAAGCTGAAGTTGGGGGCCAAGCGCGATATTGATTTTCGCGTCTCCGTCCTGCCGACCCTGTTCGGTGAGAAGGGATGCCTGCGTCTGTTGGACAAAGCCAACATTCAGGTCGACAAGGACAAGCTGGGATTCGACGAAAAGCAGTCCGCGGATCTGAACGCCGCATTGGCGGCGCCGTACGGCATGCTGCTCGTGACCGGTCCTACAGGAAGCGGCAAGACGACGACGCTATATTCCGCTCTCCAGGCGCTGAACACTCCGGACGTCAATATCTCCACGGCGGAAGACCCCGTCGAGTTCAATTTCATGGGCATTAACCAGGTGCTCGTTCAGCCGGACATCGGCTTGACCTTTGCGGCGGCGCTCAAATCGTTTCTGCGGCAAGACCCCGATATCATTATGATCGGTGAAATCCGGGACTTTGAGACCGGAGAAATCGGCGTCAAAGCAGCGCTCACCGGCCACTTGGTCCTGGCCTCGCTCCATACGAATGATGCTCCGGCCACCATCAACCGGCTGTTGAACATGGGCATCGAGCCCTTTCTCGTCGCATCTTCTGTTCTCTTGATCATCGCCCAAAGACTGGCGAGGCGCATTTGCAAGGATTGCAAAGAACCGGATCCCACGGTGACACCGGACATGCTGCGCAAGATCGGCATGAAAGATGATGAAATTGCCATTGCCAAGCCGATGAAAGGCAAAGGGTGCGGGACCTGCAATAACAAAGGGTATAAGGGGCGCGTCGCGCTCTACCAAGTGATGTTCATTACACCACGGATTCGCGAGGCAATCCTTCGTGGGGCCTCCACAGATGAAATCAAGCAGATTTCCGTCGAGGAGGGGACAAAGACGATCCGCCAGAGTGGCCTGAGCAAGATCGCGCAGGGTGTCACGACTATCGAGGAAGTGGAGGCGTGCTCAGTTGCCGACTGATCACCTTTTGACCGCGAATGGAATGAGGTAGCCGCATGCCAGTTTTTATGTATGCTGGAAAAGCTCGAAACGGCCAAGCGGCCAAAGGGGAGCTTGACGCTGCCGATCGCGATGCCGCCATTGGTCAACTGCGTACTCAAGGAATTACGGTCGCTTCGATCGAGGAGAAGAAGAAGGGTAAGGCCTTCGAAAAAAAGCAGAAAGTCACGGACAAAGACCTGGTCATCTTCACGCGGCAGTTCGCCACCATGATAGATGCCGGCCTGCCTCTCGTGCAGTGCCTCGAGATTCTCGGGACCCAATGCGATAACCGGACGTTCGGCAAGCTGTTGAATGAGGTTCGGATGGATGTCGAATCGGGCACGACGTACGCCGATGCCTTGAAAAAACATCCGAAGGTATTCAGCGGGCTTTACGCCAACATGGTGCAGGCTGGCGAGGTGGGCGGTATCTTGGACACCATCCTTCAACGTCTGGCCAAGCAGATGGAAAAGGACGCGAAACTCAAAGCGCAGGTCAAAGGCGCGATGGTTTATCCGGCCTCGATCGTCGGGGTGGCCGTCATTGTCGTGTCGGTCCTGATGGTATTCGTGATTCCGATCTTTGCGAAGATGTTCGTGGATTTCGGAGGGACATTGCCGGGGCCCACCCAGCTTGTCATCAACATCAGCAGTTTCATGGGGAGTTTGCACGGAGCCCTCATTGTGTTCGGGATTCCAATCGGCGCGCTCTTCGCCCTGAAGAAATATTATGCGACCCCGGCAGGACGCCTTAAAGTCGACACCATCGCGCTCAAGCTTCCGGTCATGGGCGATCTGATCCGCAAGATCTCCGTGGCGAGTTTTACCCGCACGTTCGGCACGTTGATCCAGAGCGGCGTCCCGATCATGGACGGACTCGAAATCACAGCAAGGACCGCCGGAAATAAAGTCGTCGAGAACGCGATTCTCGCGGCCCGGACAAGCGTCGGAGAAGGTAAGACACTGTCGGAGCCGATCGGAAAGACCGGCGTGTTTCCTCCCATGGTCGTCCAGATGATTAATGTCGGCGAAGCGACGGGTGCGCTCGATGCGATGCTCGGCAAGATCGCCGACTTCTACGACGATGAGGTCGATGCGGCCGTCTCGGCCATGACCTCCCTGATGGAGCCCATGCTGATGGTATTTCTCGGCACCATCATTGGGTTTATCGTCATTGCCATGTACCTTCCTATTTTCAAAATGGCTTCAGCCATCGGCTGACATGCCGTCCGGCGGCATGCATGGACACGCTTCGCCTCAAGCTCAAATGGCTCATGGGAATCAGGGTTGCCGTCGTGAGCCTGACGCTCGGCGTGTGGATTTATCTCCAGCTCGGTAAGAGCCCACCTTCCCTTCCGGCGTATTACAGTCTGATCATCGCCACGTATCTCTTGACCATCGCCTATAGCCTGCTGATCAATCGGGTGACTCGCTTGCGCCTGTTCGCGTATTTGCAGATCGGGACTGATATTGTGTTTGAAACGATACTCGTCGCGTTAACTGGCGGAGTTGAGAGTCCCTTCTCCCTTCTCTATGTGATCTCGATCACGTCTGCGAGCGCCATCCTTTCGCGGACGGGAGGTCTGCTGGCCGCCTCAGCATCCGGGATGCTATACGGCGCCATTGTGGACCTCCAGTACTATCGTGCGGCATACCAAATGCTGCCGTCGTCGGCGTGGTTGCCTGCGACAACTTTGCCGTCGCCGACGATCTTCTACAACCTCTCGATCAACGTTCTCGGGTTCATCATGGTGGGATACTTGACCGGCACCTTGGCAGAAAAATTGAAAAGCGCCGGTGAACGCCTGGAGAAAAAGGATCGAGATCTCCTTGGATTTCGGGAGTTCCATCAGTGCATTGTGGAGAGCATTGACACCGGCGTTTTCACGACCGACACCGCAGGCCGCATTACGTCCTTTAATCGGCGGGCGGAGGAGATCATGGGACAGGCCAAATCGGATGTCCACGGCCTGTTTTGGTGGGAAGTGTTTTTATGGCCTGTGGCGATTGGCGGGAAAGGCCTACAACTCTCCAATGTTCCCCACCGCTTTGAGGAAGTGAGCGCTCGCAAGGATGGGCGGCGTCTCATTCTCGGGATGGGACTCTCGCCGCTCCAAGAAGGCGGAAGGCATATCGGGATTGTCGGCGTGTTTCAGGACATCACTCCGCTGAAAAAGATGGAAGAGGTCATGCGACGAAAGCAATGGCTGGCCACGATAGGCGAAATGTCCGCGGGCATGGCGCACGAAGTGAGGAACCCTTTGGCGGCCTTGTCGGGCGCCATGCAGGTGCTGCGTAAAGACCTGGGATCCGAAGATACCAACCGGCCGCTTCTCGATATGGCGCTGCGTGAGACAGAGCGTTTAAACGCTATCGTCACGGACTTCCTTCGGTACGCGCGCCCTCGCCCCTTGAACTTCAAATACTGCGACGTCAATGCGCTTGCGGACGAAACGGTGCAGATGCTCGAACAGACGCCGGAATACGCAGGTTCGATTCGCTTTGTTCGGGACCTGGAGCAAGGCATCAGCACCGTGATGGACCCCGACCAGATGCGTCAGGTGTTCTGGAATCTGGGGCAGAATGCCTGTCAGGCCATGCCGAAAGGCGGTATCCTGACCCTCTCGACGCGAAGGGTGCCGCAGATTGTTGGAGAAGGAGAGTCTGTCGAGATCGTGTTCAGCGACACGGGGGATGGAGTTGCGGAAGACATCCTCGACAAAATTTTTTATCCGTTCTTCACCACGAAGCCAGGTGGGACGGGTCTGGGACTTGCGGTGGTGCATCGGATCATGGACGAACACCGAGGCACTGTCTCTGTGGACAGCGTCGCCGGCCGCGGCACCTCGGTGTGTCTGGCGCTGGCGGTGATCGAGAAGATCGAGCAGGAGGTCCGGTAATGGCAGATGCTCCGGCGAAGATTTTGATCGTGGATGACGAACGGGGGATGCGGGAGGTTCTCACCACGGTCCTGGAACGAGCCGGCTATCAGGTGTCCGTTGCGGAGAACGGCGAAAAGGCGCTGAGCCTCGCCGGAGGGGAAATCTTTGATGTGATCCTGACGGACCTGAAGATGCCGGGGGGAATGGGCGGACTGGAAGTGCTCCGCGCCGTCAAGGACGCTTCCCCCGACACCCTCGTCATTGTGCTGACCGCCTTCGCGACACTGGAAGTCGGTATTGAGGCCATGAAGCTTGGGGCATATGACGTCCTGCCCAAGCCTTTCAGTAACGATCATGTGGAACTCAGTATTCGCAAGGCACTGGAGGCGAAACGTCTCAAGACGGAAAACCAGTTATTGAAGCTCCAATTGAAGGGGCAGGCCTCTTTCAGCAATTTGATCGGCACGAGTGAACCCATGCAGAAGGTCTTTGCCCTCATCCGCCGAGTTGCCGACGCCTCCAGTACGGTGCTGATTTGCGGGGAGAGCGGCACGGGAAAGGAGCTCGTGGCGAAGGCCATCCACTACCACAGCCCTTTGCGCGACTGCGCCTTCGTCACCGTCAACTGCGCCGCGCTCCCGGAGCCGTTGCTGGAAAGTGAGCTCTTTGGCCACATGCGCGGATCCTTCACAGGCGCCGTCTCAAACAAAGAAGGTCTATTTGAGGTGGCCGACGGAGGGACGCTGTTCTTGGATGAGATTGCCGAGACGCCACCGGGGATCCAGGCCAAATTGTTACGCGTCATTCAGGAACGGGAGTTTCGACGCATCGGCGGCACGCGGAACATCAAGGTCAATGTGCGCATTCTCGCGGCGACGAACCAGGATTTGAACAAGGCGGTCGCGGAAGGGCGGTTCCGTGAAGACCTGTACTATCGGCTGGAAGTCATTCCAATCACGCTGCCGCCTCTGCGGTCGCGACCGGAGGACGTGCCATTGCTCGTCCATCATTTTCTCACGGTGTTCGGTCAGCGCGTGAACAAGCCGGCCTTGAAGGTGTCATCCTCTGCGATGCGGGCCCTTCAAGAACATGAATGGAAAGGCAACGTCCGGGAACTCGAAAACGTGATGGAACGGGTGGTCGCGTTAACGGCCGGCGACGTGATCCAACTCGAGGATGTTGGCCAGTGGTTGCGGGATGGTGCCAGGCAGACTGCGTCTCTCTCGCCCGCGCTGCCTCACGATGGCCTTGACCTGGAAGAAATGATGAATGGCTTGGAGCGCGACCTGTTGCTCAAGGCGCTCGAGCGCACCGGATGGGTCAAGAAGAAAGCCGCCCGTCTGCTCAAGCTCAATGCCCGGTCGTTCCGCTATCGCCTGGACAAGTATGGCATCAAGCGCGCGAATGGCGCTGATGTGGAAGGCGATGAGGAAGACGGGGAAGAGAATGAGTGAGCGGGGCGTCGAAGTGCCTGCGCCGGGCAAGATCAACCTGATTCTCCGCGTCCTCGATCGTCGGCCGGACGGTTACCACAACCTCTGGTCGGTCATGCAAACCCTGGCTCTTGCAGATACCATCATTCTCGAAGAGGATTCAAAAAAGCCGGGGATCACCCTCTTGTGTGAAGGCGAGAGGCTGCCACTGGGCGCTGAGAACCTGGCGTATCGCGCAGCTGAACTGGCCATGACTCGTCTTGGCGGAATGGCGGGAATCCGTCTGATCATCAAGAAGCGGCTGCCTCTGTCTGCCGGATTGGGAGGCGGTAGCAGCGATGCCGCCGCGACGATCCTGGGCATCGCCGTCCTGTTTCAGTTGGAATGGTCGCGGGGAGAGATGGCGGCGATGGGGGGGGAAATCGGGAGCGATGTGCCGTTCTTTTTCTATGGGCCCACGGCTCTGGTTCAGGGCCGTGGTGAGCGTGTCTTGCCGCTTGAACTGGTTGGCGAGGGCTGGCTGGTCGTGGTCAATCCCGGCATCCCGATCTCAACGGCTTGGGCGTATGGAAAACTCGCCGAGGCCCGGACACGTCATGTGGTCGAAACGCGCCCGCCTTTGATTCAGCCCTCATCTTCTGGTGAACCGGCAAAAATTCAATGGACGAGCGTCATCGCATTGGCAGAAAACTCGTTCGGCCCGATTATAGAGCGGGAGTATCCTTTGCTCCGTGAGCTCAGATTAAAGCTGTTGGAGTTCGGCGCGCAGACAGCGCTGCTTTCGGGGAGCGGCTCCTCCGTCTTCGGCGTATTCCCGTCAGAGGAGCATGCGACCGCGGCGGCCCAAGGTCTCGCTAAGCGAGAGGGCTGGCGGATCTGGATCACAAAAACGGCCCGCCGTCGTGCGGAAGCCCGCGCGGTGGTTTGACAATTTCACGACCAACCGATTACAATTTCCCCTTCGTCAAGGTCCCACCGGAGGTTCCAGGTGCACGAGCTGAAGCTGTTCGCCGGGCTGTCTAATCCCAGACTGGCGAAGGAAGTCTGCGACTATTTGAAGGTCGAGCAAGGGGATGCGCTCGTCACGACCTTCAGCGATGGCGAGAGCCGCGTCCAGATCAATGAGAATGTGCGCGGCAAGGATGTCTTTCTTTTTCAATCGTCTTGCAATCCGGTCAACAAGCATCTGATGGAGCTGCTGCTGATGATTGACGCCCTCAAGCGGTCGTCGGCATACCGTATCACGGCGGTCATTCCCTATTACGGGTATGGGCGGCAGGATCGGAAGGATCAGCCACGGGTGCCGATTTCCGCAAAGCTCGTGGCGGACTTGATTACGACTGCGGGCGCGGATCGCGTCCTGACGATGGATCTTCATGCCGGTCAAATCCAGGGCTTCTTCAATATCCCGGTCGACCATTTGTATGCGGCGCCGGTGTTGCTTGATTACGTAGGTCGTCGTGGCGGCCAAGACCTTGTCGTCGTCTCACCTGATGCGGGAGGCGTGGAGCGGGCTCGGGCATTTGCAAAGAGGCTACAGGCAAACCTGGCCATCATCGACAAGCGGCGGGAAGGGCCGAACGAGGCCCATGTCATGCACATCATCGGCGATGTCGACGGCAAGGACGCCTTGCTACTCGATGATATGATCGATACGGCCGGGACGATCACGCAGGGAGCCGTCGCGTGCATGGAGCATGGCGCGCGGCGCGTTTGGACGGCGTGCACGCATCCTGTTCTCTCCGGTCCTGCGTTGGATCGGCTGAACGCCTCGCCTTTGGAAGAGGTCGTGGTGACGAATACGATTCCGTTGAACGGCAAGGACGCAACCTGCCCGAAACTCAAAATGCTTTCCGTAGCCCCGTTGCTGGGCGAAGCGATCAAACGGATTCACGAAGAAGAATCCGTCAGTTCTTTGTTTGTCTAATCCTTCATGTGAAAAGAGGTCTACGATGCAGTTTGATATGGATGTGAAGACTCGTGAAAATGTGGGCAAGGGCGTGGCCCGTACGCTGCGGCGGGAGGGCAAGATTCCCGGCATTCTCTACGGACAGGGAGAGTGTATCGCATTGACAATGGATCCGGAGAGCATTCAGAGGATTTTGCATTCCGAGTCCGGTTCGAACGCGTTGCTGAACCTCAATTTGACGGGAGGGGCGAAGGCGGTCAAGCGGACCGCTATGCTCAGAGATTATCAGGTGGATCCACTGACCGGTGCGATTTTGCATGCCGATCTCTTTGAAGTGGCGATGGACAAAACCGTCCGCGTGCGCGTTCCGGTGGGAATTACAGCCGGAACCCCCGTCGGCGTGACGGAAGGTGGCGTCTTGCAGCACAATCTTCGCGAACTCCATATCGAATGCTTGCCGACTCAGATTCCCGCGGCCATTCTCGTGGACGCCTACGCCCTCAAGATCAACCAGGGTATCCATGTCAAGGAAATACCGGTTGCTGCGGGCGTCCGAATTCTCGATGATCCCGACATGATGGTCGTCAGCGTTGCCGCCCCGATTTCAGAAGCCAAGTTGGAAGAGTTGCTCGCGGTCGCGCCGGCCGGAGAGGGCGTGGTGGAACCCGAGGTCATCGGCAAGAAACTGGAAGAGGGAACAGAAGAGGTACCGGCGGCAAAGGCCGGAGCGAAGACCCCCGCAGCCCCCCCTGGCGAGGCGAAAGAAGAGAAGAAAGACGAGAAGAAGGAAACAAAAGAGGTTAAAGGAGAAAAGAAGAAGTAGCGTTGCGGCTGATCGCCGGTCTGGGCAATCCTGGTCCTTACTATGCCGCCACCCGGCACAATGCAGGCTTTTGGGTTGCAGATGAGTTGGCGGCGCGAGCACGGTTGACATTCATGCGGCAAGGCGACGGTTACGTCGCCCGGGGCTCGATCGTCGGCCAGGACGTGGTGCTGGTCAAACCGCTCGAGTTCATGAACGAGAGCGGCCCCGTACTCGCACGAGTGATCGAGGAGTTTGGTCTTCCGCTCCACGACATGATCGTCGTTCATGACGATCTCGATCTTGACCCCGGCCGCGTGCGGCTGAAGGCGCGCGGGGGACATGGCGGACACAACGGGGTCCTCTCCATTATCCAATCGCTTGGAACTGACGAGTTCCCGCGGGTCAAAATCGGGATCGGTCGCCCTGCCATGGGCATTGACGCTGCGGATTACGTGCTGGCCCCCATGTCATCGCATGATCGAGCGGTGCTCGCGCAGGCCATCGAACTCGCTGTGTCGGCAGTGGAATGCTGGATCGCCGAAGGATTGGCGGCAGCGATGAATCGCTTCAACGGATCGGCCGCCACCGACCTGCCGTAGTGTTTGCACTATCGAGACGAAACCATGGCATTAAATTGCGGCATCATCGGGCTGCCCAATGTCGGGAAGTCCACCATCTTCAATGCATTAGTGGGCGGTAAGGCCCTTGTCGCCAACTTTCCGTTCTCAACTGTCGAATCGAATGTCGGCATCGCCATGGTTCCGGACGAACGTCTGGCGCGCCTGACAAGCATCTTCAAATCGAAGAAGACCACGCCCACCACCATCGAGTTTCGGGACATTGCAGGCCTGGTGCAGGGGGCGAGTCAGGGCGAGGGCTTGGGGAATCAATTCCTGGGACAGGTCCGGGAGGCCGACGTGTTGGTGCACGTCGTACGATGCTTTCAGGATCCGGATGTGATGCATGTCGTTGGCGGCGTGGACCCGGAACGGGATATCACTCTGATTGAGGCCGAGCTCATTCTGGCGGACCTGGAAACGCTGGAGCGGCGGCGGGATCGTCTCGACAAACGAGTTCGGGCCGGGGAAGCGACCGCCATCAAAGAGATGCCCTTTTTGCTCTCCCTTATTGAACGGCTGGGGAAAGGCGAGTGGATCGGCTCACGATCGTTCACGGGGGATGAGCAGGCATGGTTGCGCGAGTATCAAATGTTGACCGCCAAACCCATCGTCTTTGCTGTGAACGTTGGCGAAGGGCAGGAAGACGATCCATCCGTCCACCGTGTCGAGGCATTGGCAAAGGACCGTTCTGCGAAATGGGTGAAGCTGTCCGGTCGCATCGAGGCGGAGGTCGCGGGCCTCGACCTTGAGGAACGCGCGGAATACCTCCGGGAGCTCGGAGTGGGAGAAGCCGGCCTGGTTCGTCTCGTCAGGACCGCGTACGATCTTCTCGGGTTGCTCACATTTTTCACCGCCGGTGAAACGGAATCCAGGGCATGGACCGTTCGCCAGGGAACAAAGGCCGGGCAGGCGGCCGGCAAGATCCACTCGGATATGGAGCGCGGTTTCATCCGCGCGGAAGTCTACCACTATGACGATCTGATCGCCTGCGGCAACGAGGCGGCCGTTAAAGAGAAGGGTCTGTTCAGGTTGGAAGGCCGAGACTACCCAGTCAAGGATGGAGACGTCATGTTCTTCCGCTTTAACGTGTGAGTCGTCCAACAGACTCGGCGTTGCCTTGATTCCTTCGCAAGCCGTGTGTTACCGTTGACTGTTTTCTCGGACCCTTGCTCCGGACCCGGTTCCGGGGCTTTATATCCATGAGGAGGAACCGAACGCATGTCTCAATTGTACGAGTCTATCTTCATTCTTCGCCCCACCCTGGCCGACGAAGACGTTCAGAAAGCCTTGGAGAAGGTCAAAGCGACGGCCGAAAAGGTCGGGGCGAGCGTCCACCGTCTCGAGAATTGGGGCAAAAAGAAATTGGCCTATGAAGTCAAGCAGGAGAAAAAGGGCATTTACGTGCAGCTGCAATTCAACGGCAACGGCGCTGCGGTATTCGAATTGGAACGCCTGTTTAGGCTCGATGATAGCGTCCTGAAATTCTTGACGGTGAAGCTGGATCTTCTTCAGCAGACGGCGGTGTCCGCCAACCCTCCAGTCATGGAACCGGAGCATGGCCGGGTTTAACAAAGTCATTCTCATGGGCAACTTGACCCGCGATCCTGAAATTCGCTACGCGCCGAACGGGACGCCGGTGGCAAATTTCGGACTGGCGGTGAACCGGCGGTTCCGGCAAGGGGAAGAGATGAGGGAGGAGGTCTGCTTCGTGGACATTGTGGTGTTCGGCAAGCAGGCGGAAAGTTGCGGGCAATATCTCAACAAAGGAAATGGAGCGTTGATCGAAGGCCGCCTCCAAATGCGGAAGTTCGAGACCAAAGAGGGTCAGAAGGTGACGAAGCACGAGGTGGTCGCTGAGAATGTTCGCTTTCTTGCCAAGCGAGCCGACCAGAGCGGTGAGCGGGAACCTCGAGAGCATACCGATGATGTGGTGCACTACGAACCGGACGATACGGTATAGATCGTCTCGCGTGTTTGCGCGGGACGAATTAAAGGAAGCAGTCCGCCTCTGACGGACTGAGGCGGGTTCAGCGGGTTGGTTGGGAGGACAAGGTGGAACGAGGACGATCTTTTCAGCGCCGGCGTGTGTGCCGGTTTTGCCATGATAAGGTCTTGATCGACTATAAGGATGTGGGTTTGATTCGGAATTTTCTCACCGAACGCGGTCGTATCATCCCCCGTCGGATTTCCGGCAATTGCATGGCGCACCAACGTGAATTGACGGTTGCGGTCAAACGTGCCCGGACGATTGCGCTGGTGTCGTTTGCGGAAGAACACTAGGCTCGACCGTCTCCTGAGCCGAACGGTGGTCTCTTCATAGGAGGCGACCTTGACTGAAGTGCGAGTGTCCGGGGAGAGACGTTGGTGGTTGACGACCTAGTGCGCCAAGAAGCGTTGCTCGCCATGCCGCTCACGCCTCAATGCCGGGAAGATTGCCGCGGGCTGTGCCCGCAATGTGGTCAGGATTTGAATGCCGAGAGTTGTGCCTGCGGACCGCCGCCCGATCCCAGACTGTCCGTCTTGCTAGAGTCTTTACAGCAGCGTTAAGTCTTCGTCGAGAGGAAGGATGCCATGCCGAATCCCAAACATAAACATTCGAAGGCCCGTCGCGATAAACGCCGGACGGCGAAGGTGAAAATCCGTCCGCAGAGCCTTTCCATTTGCCCTCAATGCCACCAGCCGAAACTCCCCCACTATACCTGTCTGAACTGCGGCACGTACAAGGGTCAGGAAGTTATCGCGGTTGAAGAATCCTGACGGACGGTATGAAGATCGCGCTGGATGCCATGGGTGGCGACCATGCCCCGTCCGCCGAAGTGGAAGGGGCGGCCCTCGCCGTTCGCGAATACGGAGTTGAGGTTGTCCTTGTCGGCGATGAGGTTCTTCTCAAGGAGGAGCTGGCACGCCAAGGATTTCAAGACCTCCCGGGCATCACCATCCATCATGCTTCTCAAAAGGTTGAAATGCATGAGCAGCCCTCCCAGGTCGTTCGCCGCAAGCGAGACTCCTCCATTTGGATCGCCTGCGAGCTGGTAAAAAAAGGCGAGACGGCGGCAGTCATAAGTGCGGGGAATACCGGCGCAGCCGTCGTGACGGCCTTCTTTCTTCTCGGCGTCCTGAAAGGCGTGGAACGTCCGGCCATTGCCGCTCTCCTGCCCACTCTCACCGGCCATATGATTCTCCTCGACGTGGGCGCTACCGTGGACTGCACGCCGGAGCATCTCACGCAGTTTGCGCTGATGGGGCACGAATATGCGCAACATGTCCTGAATAAACCGCACCCCGCCGTAGGCTTGTTGAGCATCGGGGAGGAGGACACCAAAGGGAACGAGGTAACCAAGGAAACGTTCAAACGTCTCAAGGAAAGTCCGTTGAATTTCGTCGGCAACATCGAAGGCCGGGAGATTTTTACCGGGAAGGCAGATGTGGTGGTATGCGATGGATTTATCGGCAATGTGGCGCTGAAGATTACGGAAGGCTTGGCCGAATCGCTCAAAAAGATGCTGTTCAAGGAGATCGCAGCCGGATCCTTCCTTAGCCGCATCGGCTACGTCTTGCTCAGGCCGGTGTTCGGCCGGTACAAGCGCCGGATGGATTATGCCGAGTTTGGCGGGGCCTGCCTGCTGGGGGTGAATGGGATTTGTATCATCAGCCATGGACGGTCCTCGGGCCGCGCCATCAAGAACGCCCTTCGGGTGGCCAAGGAAATCCATGAGGGCCGCGTGAATGAACATATTCAACGAGACATTGAAGAGAGCTTGGCCCTGTGGGGGGGCAAAGGCCGGGAAGGCGAACGATGAGAGGCCGTATCGTGGCGACCGGATCGGCGGTCCCATCGCGGATCCTTCGGAATGCCGACTTGGAGCGCATGATCTCCACATCCGATGAATGGATTGCGGAGCGGACCGGCATTCGTGAAAGGCGGGTTGTGCCGCAGGGAATGGCCAGCTCGGATCTCGGAACCGAGGCGGCTCGCGCCGCGTTGAACACGGCGGGATGGGATGCCCTCGATCTCGATCTCATTCTCGTCGCCACCTGCACCCCGGACATGCCGCTGCCATCCACCGCCTGTTTTGTCCAGCGTAATCTGAAAGCATCCAGAGCCATGGCTTTTGATGTGTCGGCCGCCTGCTCCGGTTTTTTATACGGGCTCTCAGTCGCAAATCTCTACGTGGGCTCCGGGGCCTGTCGCCGCGTGCTCTTGGTCGGTGCGGAGGCGATGTCCACGATTACCGACTGGACCGACCGGGCGACGTGCATCCTGTTCGGGGATGGAGCGGGCGCGGTACTGATCGAGCCGACATCCGACGACCGTGGGATTCTTTCGACCCATCTGCACTCCGACGGTGCCTGGTGGGACCTTGTCTGCGTGCCGGGCGGTGGATCGCGCATGCCGCCTTCGGACAAGATGCTGGCGGAACGGCAACACTTCGTAAAAATGAAGGGCAATGAGACATTCAAGGTGGCGGTCAAGACGTTGGAGGCGACGGCTCGTGAAGCGTTACTGGCGAACGGCATGGACATCACTGACGTGGATCTTTTCATTCCACATCAAGCCAATCTCCGCATTCTGAATGCCGTGATGGAGCGACTAGGGCTAGACAAGGAGCGGGCGGTGATCAACATGGAGAAGTACGGGAACACCTCGGCCGCGTCGATTCCCCTGGCATTGGACGAAGCCGTTCGTGCGGGACGCGTCAAACCCGGCACCCGAATCCTCATGGCGGCGTTCGGTTCGGGATTGACCTGGGCGTCAGCGGTTGTGAAATGGTAGGCGACGAAAACACTTGGGGCGTTCTGGATAGGAGAGACGCATGCTAGGACCGGGCATATGGTAGAGGCAGAACGACCCCGGAAGGGGGAATGGGCGCTTATCCTCGGCGCCTCCAGTGGATTTGGAGAAGCGACGGCGCTGGAGCTTGCAGACATGGGACTGCACATTCTCGGCGTGCACCTGGACCGCAAGTCGACGATGGCGAATGTGGAGCGCATTACCGCCGAGATTAAAGCCAGAAAACGCGAGGCTTTATTCTTCAATGCCAACGCGGCCGATCCCGAGAAGCGCAAGGAGGTGCTTGACGCATTCCAATCGCGGCTTGAGCGTGACGCTGAGGTGCCGCCGATACGGGTGTTGTTACACTCGCTGGCCTTCGGGACGCTGAAACCCTTTGTGGCCGATACCGATGAAGAGAGATTGACCAAGGCGCAGATGGATATGACGCTGGATGTCATGGCGAATAGCCTGGTGTACTGGGTGCAAGACCTTGTGAGACGAAACCTCATGGGCGCCGGAGGCCGGGTGTTCGCGATGACCAGCGCGGGGGGGGCGAGAGTCTGGAAGACCTATGGAGCTGTCTCTGCCGCGAAGGCCGCGCTGGAATCCCATGTCCGTCAGCTCACCCTGGAACTTGGGCCGCTCGGCATCACGGTCAATGCCGTCATGGCGGGTGTCACGGATACGCCTGCGCTCCGGAAAATTCCCGGCTCCGACCGCATGCTGAAAATGGCGTTGGCTAAGAATCCATCGGGGCGGCTCACCACGCCGCGCGATGTCGCCGAGGCGATCGGGTTGCTTGCCAATGCCAAGGCGCACTGGATCACGGGCAATGTGATCTGCGTCGACGGCGGCGAGTTTATCGTTGATTGAATAAGTATAAATATTCACGTATACGACGGGGACTTTTCAGGTTGACAAGGCCAGAGCAATTCCCTCATATGTGGGGGCTATGAATTCAGGAATTGCCTTGGTGTTTCCGGGTCAAGGCGCGCAGGCCGTGGGCATGGGCCGCGACTTTTATGATCGGGAACCGCTCGCACGGACCATGTTCGATGAAGCCGCTGGCATCCTTGGATACGACCTCGCGCAGTTGTGTTTCGATGGCCCGAAGGAACAATTGAATCTGACGGAATTCACGCAACCCGCCCTGTTGACCGTGAGCGCCGTCGCGCTCCGTTTGGTGGAGCGGGCGGGCATTCGAGCAGCCGCGGTCGCCGGGCATAGTCTTGGCGAATATACCGCGCTGCTCGCAGCCGGGGGGCTGGAGTTCCATGATGCGCTCGCGCTCGTGCGCAAGCGCGGGCGGTATATGCAGGAGGCAGTTGACGAAGGAAGAGGAGCCGTCTACGCGATTCTTGGGATGGAGCGGGACGCTGTCGTGGAAGGATGCCGTGAAGCCTCGGCGCGTGGCGTGGTCTCCCCGGCAAATTTCAACGCACCTGGGCAGATCGTCATCGCGGGCGAGAAGGCGGCGGTAGAAGAGGCGGTCCGCCTGTTGAAGGCGAAAGGATGCCGGAAGGCGATTGCTCTGTCAGTCAGCGTTCCGGTGCATACGGTGTTGATGCAACCTGCTGCCGACCGGTTGGCCGCCGACCTGGAGCGAGTGGCGATCACGGACCTGCACGTCCCGCTCGTCAACAACGTGGACGCCAAGCCTGTCCGACGCGCTTCGGAAGTGCGGCCTTCCCTGATTCGACAACTGCCGTCCTCAGTCCTGTGGGAGGATTCGGTCCGGACCTTAATGACGTTGGGCATCCACACGCTCGTTGAAGTCGGACCGGGAACAGTGCTGTCGGGACTCGGCAAACGTATCGCGCCGGAGCTCCGATTGCTGAACGTGCAAGATTCGGCGAGTCTTACGGCAACCGTGCAGGCGCTTGCCGCGTAACCTTCATTCCGATTATTTCGAGAACGGATCATGGGTCTGCAGGGAAAAGTGGCGATTGTGACGGGCGCGGCACAGGGCATCGGGCGGGCCATTGCCGAAAGCCTCGCATCGGACGGCGCGGACATTGCCGTGGTTGATCTCGATCCGGGGCGAGCGCAAGAGACGGTGGCCGCGGTGACAGCCAAGGGGCGGCGAGCCCTCGCGATCAAGGCGAATGTGGCAGACTGGACTGACGTCAAAGCCATGGTGGATCAGGTCACGGGGGAATTTGGGCGCATTGACATACTGGTGAACAACGCAGGGATTACGAGAGACGGTCTCCTTCTGCGCATGAAGGAAGAAGATTGGAATCTCGTGCTCGACGTGAATCTCAAGGGGACGTTCCACTGCACCAAGGCGGTACTGCCCGTCATGTTGAAGCAGCGTGGCGGAGCGGTAGTGAACATCGCGTCGGTCGTCGGCGTGATGGGCAACGCCGGACAAGCGAACTATTCAGCTTCGAAAGCAGCGGTCATCGGCCTGACCAAGACGGTGGCCAGGGAATATGCGAGTCGTAGCGTCACCGTCAATGCGGTCGCCCCTGGGTTTATCGAAACGGCGATGACCCAGGCGCTGGGAGAGGAGGCGCGCGAGACGTTGCTCAAGCAGATTCCTCTCGGGCGATTGGGAAAACCGGACGATGTCGCACAGGCCGTTCGGTTTCTCGTCTCCCCGGAGGCGGCCTATATCACAGGACATGTCTTGCATGTCAATGGTGGGATGCTGATGGGGTGAGGCCGGGGCCTCGCCTTGACAGCGGTTGGGAGGAGGGGGGTAGGATCTATGGCAGCAGTCGAAGAACGGGTCAAGAAAATCATTGCCGAGCAATTGGGTGTAGAAGAAGATGACGTCGTTCCGGACGCCAAGTTTGTGGAGGACCTGGGTGCGGACTCCTTGGACACTGTCGAGCTCGTGATGGCGTTTGAGGAGGCGTTCGATATCGAGATCCCGGACGATAAAGCGGAGAAGATCCTGACCGTCCAGGATGCCGTCGACTACATCAAAGAAAACAGCTAGCGAAGCGGACGGGTGCTCCGATGGCGGCTGAAATCGTGAAAAGACGCGTCGTTGTCACTGGCCTGGGGCTGATCACGCCACTCGGGACCGGTGTCGAAAAGACATGGAAGGCTGTATGCGCGGGACAATCCGGTATTGGTCGCATCGCAAAGTTCGACCCGAGCGCTCACGATTGCCAAATCGCCGGCGAAGTGAAGGACTTTAACCCGAACGACTATATCGACAAAAAAGATTTTAAGAAAATGGATACCTTCATCCAGTACGCCGTCGGCGCGAGTCAGATGGCGATAGAGGATTCTGGCCTTGTGGTTTCGGAAGACAATGCCGATCAGGTCGGCGTGTATATCGGATCCGGTATCGGCGGGCTTCCCGCCATTGAGCATTACCACAAGGTTTTGCTCGAGAAAGGGCCGGGACGAGTATCCCCTTTTTTTATCCCCATGGTCATCATCAATCTCGCATCAGGACAGGTTTCGATGAGACTCGGCGCGAGAGGACCGAACTCCTGTGCGGTGACGGCTTGCGCCACGGGCAATCACTGCATTGGGGACGCGTTTAGAATTATTCAGCACGGGGAAGCAGACGTGATGATCGCAGGCGGCACCGAGGCGGCAATCACCCCCTTATGCGTCGCCGGTTTCGCTTCCGCCAGGGCGCTGTCGACCCGCAACACCGAACCCGAGCGAGCGAGTCGTCCCTTCGATAAAGAGAGGGATGGTTTTGTGTTGGGCGAGGGGGCGGGGGTCGTCGTGCTCGAAGAATTGGAATCAGCCCGCCGACGGAAAGCCCGCATCTATGCTGAAGTGATTGGCTATGGCCGGACCGCCGATGCGTATCACATGACGGCGCCCCCGGATGATGGCAGCGGGGCGGTGCGGTGTATGCGCCGGGCTTTGAAGGATGCGGCCCTCACGCCAGAATCGGTTCAGTACGTGAATGCCCACGCGACGTCGACGATGGCCGACCGTATCGAAACCACTGCGATCAAGCAGGTCTTTGGTGATCATGCTGGACGGCTAGCCGTGAGCTCGACAAAATCCATGACGGGCCATCTTCTGGGCGCTGCGGGTGGGGTCGAAGCGGTCTTCAGCGTGCTGGCGATTCATCGGGGGATGCTCCCGCCGACCATTAATCAAGACGTGCCGGACCCGGATTGCGATCTGGATTATGTTCCGAATGTCGCGCGTCCGGCGCACATCACGACTGCCCTCTCCAATTCCTTCGGATTTGGCGGAGTGAATGCCTGCCTGATCTTTTCCCGTTGCGAGGGGTAGACCACCGTGCCCTCAACCGGGCTGGACGAGGTTCAGAAAAGGCTCGGGTATCGTTTTCACCGAGATGCCTGGCTCCTTGAGGCTTTGACTCACAAGTCCTATCTCAATGAAGCGCACGGGACCAAAGAAACGGACAACGAGCGTCTGGAGTTTCTCGGCGATTCAGTCCTGAACCTCGCCGTCAGTGACTATCTGGTCAAGGCCTTTCCCGACGCGTCTGAGGGGGACTTGTCAAAGCTCAGGGCCGGATTGGTCAGCGAAGAGAGTCTGGCTCAGGTAGGGCGCCGGCTCGGCTTGGGGGAGGCCTTGCGTCTGGGACGTGGAGAGGAGCTCACCAGAGGGAGAGAAAAGTCGTCGATTTTGGCGGATGCTGTTGAGGCGGTGATGGCCGCGGTCTATCTCGACGGCGGGCTCGATGCAGCGAGTTGTTGCGTGAAGGACGCCTTTGGGAACATTCTCGAAGCGTCAGGTCCCTCGATCGGCAAAACCGACTTCAAGACGGACCTTCAGGAAATCTGTCAACGCGCCTTCAATACTCTCCCCCATTATGGGACGGTCCGCGAATCCGGTCCGGACCACGACAAACTATTCGAGGTGGAAGTCCTGATCCGCGGTGATCGTCACGGATCGGGCGTCGGCAAAAGCAAGAAGGAGGCCGAGCAAAAGGCCGCCAAGCAGGCCCTTGAGCATCTAGGGCAGTCCAAGGAGGATCAATGCGACATCAGATCGGGGTCGTAGCGCTCGCCTTGCTGTTTGCGGGCATGAGCGGTGTGGGATTGGGAGCGGATGAGAAGAAACAAGCGGACGAAAAGAAATCGGCAGGGGGAGAAAAAATGGAGCCTCACGCAATCATCAAAACGAAATTCGGCGAAATGGAAATTAAGTTTTTCCCTGAGGTGGCTCCCAAGCACGTCGAAAACTTTATCAACTTGGCTAAGTCGGGCTTTTACAACGGAACGATTTTTCATCGGGTGATTCCCGGATTCATGATTCAGGGAGGCGATCCGAACACCAAGGATCTGAACAAGAAGAGCGAATACGGAATGGGAGGCCCTCCCGGCGCCAAGTTGAAAGCTGAATTCAACGATAAGCCCCACAAGCGCGGCATTGTCTCGATGGCGCGTTCCAATCATCCCGACAGTGCAGGATCGCAGTTCTTCATCGTGGTGAAGGATTCCAATTTTCTGGACAGGCAATACACCGCCTTTGGAGAGGTCATTCGCGGAATGGATGTGGCCGATAAGATCGTCAACGCTGCGCGTGGCGCAAACGACTTGCCCAATGAACGTATCGAGATGACCGTCACGATTGTCGAGAAAGAAAAATAAGAACCATGACACTGTTTGACCGCCTGCCATGGTTTGCCCCATTGTTTCTCGGCGCTATTTTCTTCAGCGCCTCCACCGTCTCGTCCGCCCCGGCGGACAAAACGAACAGTCCCTCGAGTTCCAAGCCGGACAAACTTGAGCCCAGTTCTTCCCACGAGCCCGGCAAGAGCATCGTGATCGAGACCGACCGGGGGCGGTTCACCATCAATGTATTTCCCGACGCGGCGCCCAAGACCGTGGCCAGGTTCACCGAGCTTATGAAAAAAGGTTTCTATAATGGATTGACGTTTCATCGGATTGCCCAGAAATTCTTGATTCAGGGTGGTGACCCGTCGGGAGACGGAACGGGGGGATCCGGACAAAAAATCCAGGCGGAATTCAATGAGAAAAAGCATATGACGGGAACGGTCGGGATGGCTCGGACGCGAGAACCGGACAGCGCCGACAGCCAGTTTTACATCTGTCTCGAACCGCAGCCGTTTTTGGACGGAAAGTACACGGTCTTCGGTCAGGTGACGGAGGGTCTGGAGGTGTTGCCAAAAATTCAGGAACATGACGTCATCCGCCGGATGGCGGTCCGTACCAGTTCGACCGCGACCCCGTCCCCTCCGACTCCGTAGCAAGCCATTTGTCTCAGTTCACTACCCAATATTTGCATGGAGGTAGCATGGACATTCGGACTGAGAGTCGGAACGTCGCGATGGCACCGCGATGGCATCAGGAGATCGAAGTACGACTGTATGCATTGCAGGATGGTCATGAGGATATTCTGCATGCGCGTATGACGCTGGAGAAAAACCTGCATCATAAGAAAGGGCCGAAGATTGCGACGGCACGGCTCGTCTGCAACGTCCGTGGCGGAACCTTTACGGCGAGCAAAACGGAGAAGACATTTGAAGAAGCGATTCGCGCCACGTTCTTTGCGATGGGCGAGGAACTGCGATCCTACCGAGAGAAGCGCAAAAAAAAGGCTCGCACCGAATCTAGCCGGCGCTTACCAGGTCGCTCGGCGTGAATGCGTGCATTGTACTCGGCCCTCCAGTATGCCAATCTCTTGATTTCACATCGAAATACAGCTTCCGGCGCCTTGACAGGTATGTGCTCCTATGGTAGCGTGACAGCGTTTTTCCATCCTTCCTTCCCCTTTGATTTAAGGAGAACCTCGGTATGAAACGGTATCTTTTGGCTCCAGGACCCACTCAGGTTCCTCCGGAAGTGCTGCTCGCCATGGCCCAACCAATGCTGCATCACCGGGCTCCTGAGTTCGTTACCCTTTTCAAAGAAATTCGGGAAGATTTGAAGTGGCTGTTCCAGACGCGCCAGGATGTCTTGACCCTGGTCTCTTCAGGCACGGGCGGGATGGAGGGCGCCATTTCCAACTTTTTGTCGCCCGGGGATAAAGCCTTGTATGTGAACGGCGGCAAATTCGGCGAGCGCTGGGGCAAACTCTGTAAGACGTTCGGCGTGACCGGCATCGAAATCAAGGTCGAATGGGGACAGGCCGTCGACCCTCAAGTCATTGCCGACGCGCTGAAGAAGGACCCCACCATCAAGGCTGTCTATGTTCAGGCGAGTGAAACGTCTACTGGCGTCGCGCATGATACACGGGCCATCGCGGAGATCGTCCGATCACGGGATGAGACGATTCTCGTTGTGGACGCCATTACGGCATTGGGCGTGTTCGACCTGAAAACCGATGAATGGGGGATTGACGTTATGATTGCCGGCTCGCAAAAGGCCCTGATGCTTCCTCCGGGTTTGGCCTTTGTCAGTGTAAGCGACAAAGCCTGGCGTCTGGCGGATAAGGCGAAAAATGCGGCCTTCTATTTCAATTTCAAAAAGGAACGTGATTCGCAGCAAAAGAATCAAACTGCGTACACGGCAGGGGTGTCGCTCCTGGTCGGTCTGCGAGAAGTGTTCCGGATACTCAAGGCGGAGGGCCTTGGCAATGTGTTCGCCCGGCATGCTCGCCTTGCCCATGCAACGCGCGAAGGCATGAAGGCGGCGGGCCTCTCGCTATTTCCGAAGCAGAATCCGAGCGATGCCTTGACCGTTGTCTCCGCGCCGGATGGAGTGGATGGTCAGGCTGTGTACAAGAATCTTCGCGAAGATTACGGAATTACGGCCGCAGGGGGTCAGGACCACTTGAAGGGCAAAATCTTTCGCATCTCGCACATGGGGTACATTGACACTTTTGACGTGATTCAGGCGCTCGCCGCAACAGAAATGGTTTTGAAAGGCTTAGGATATCCCATAAAGCTTGGTGCCGGGGTCGGCAAGGCCGAGGAGTTGTTACTTAAGAAATGAAGATCCTGATCAGCGACAATTTGTCAAAGCAAGGTGTGGACATCCTTCAGAAGGCAGGTCTGACCGTCGACGTCAGGACCAAGATGCCGAAGGACGAGTTAGTTCGCGAGATCAAGCAGTATGAAGGGCTGATCGTGCGGAGCGCGACCAAAGTCACCGCCGAGGTGATTGCCGCGGCCGAGAAGCTGCGGATCATCGGACGGGCCGGGTCAGGCCTTGACAATGTGGATACTGTGGCGGCGACCAAGCGTGGCATCGTCGTCATGAATACGCCCGGAGGCAATACGGTCACGACCGCAGAGCATACATTGGCGATGATCTTTGCTCTCGCGAGGAAGATTCCGCAGGCGACGGTTTCCATGAAAGCAGGGAAGTGGGAAAAAGAGCGGTTCATGGGCATGGAGATGTACAACAAGATCCTGGGCGTGGTGGGGATGGGCCAGATCGGCAGTCATCTGACAAGACTGGCCCAAGGGGTGTTGATGAACGTGATTGCCTATGATCCGTATCTCTCTGAAGAGCGGGCCCGCAAGATGGGCGTCGAAAGCGTGAGTTTGGAGGAATTATTCCGGCGGGCCGATATCATCACGGTGCATACTCCGTTGACGAGCGAGACGCAAAACATGATCAACGCGGCCACCATTGCGACGATGAAGGACAGTGTACGAATCATCAATTGCGCCCGAGGCGGGATTGTCAGCGAGAAGGACTTGTATGAGGCCTTGAAAAACGGCAAGGTCGCCGGTGCCGCGTTCGATGTCTTCGAGGAGGAGCCGGTCAGGCCGGACCATCCATTGTTGACGTTGGATAATTTCATCTGCTCGCCGCACATCGGTGCCTCGACGACGGAGGCGCAGGAGAATGTGGCGGTCGGCATTGCAGAGCAGATCGTCGACTATCTGACACGAGGTATTGCGCGAGGCGCTGTCAACGTGCCCTCCGTGCCGGCGGATCTCCTGCCACGCATCCAACCCTATATTACACTGGCGGAGAAACTGGGCCTGTTGCAATCGCAGTTATACGAAGGCGGCATCGAACGGGTGACGATCGAATACAGGGGAGAGGTGGCCGGCGTCAACGTGGCGCCCTTGACGATTGCCGCCCTGAAGGGGCTGCTCACGCCGATCCTCGAAGAGACTGTGAACTATGTCAATGCCCCCGTCATTGCCCGCGAGCGCGGCATCGAGGTTAAAGAAGTGAAGAGTAGCGACGCCGGCGATTTCACCAGTCTTATCACCCTTCATGTGGAGACCGAGAAGAAAACCAGTCGCATCGCCGGCGCCCTCTATAGCCGGCGCGATCCTCGGATCGTTCAGATGAACACGTTTCGCGTCGAAATCGTTCCCGACGGGCACATGCTGTTCATCCTCAACAACGATCGCCCCGGCGTCATCGGAGAGGTGGGCCGTATTCTCGGCGACCATCAGATCAACATCGCACGTATGCAATGCTCTCGCGAGGAAAAGGGCGGGCAAGCATTGCTCATTGTCGGCGTAGATGGCCCGTTGCCGGCCGAGGTCCTTCGCGCGATTACCGGCGCCAAGAACATCGTGTCGGTCAAACTCGTTCGTCTGTAGTTCTCGGCCGATCATGAAGACTCCCGCTCGCTCTCAGATTCCGAAAGGCGTTCCCACCTTTTTGCCGGTCGCCGCCCGTGAGAAGCGTGCGTTGGAAGACGTGGTCTTCGCTGTCTTCAAGGAACGAGGCTACCAGGAAGTCATTCCCCCGACCTTCGAGTACCTCGATGTCCTTTCGCCTGGACTCAATGCCGAACTCATCGAAAAATCGTACAAGGTCGTGGATCGAGCCACAGGACGCATTCTGGTGCTGCGTCCGGACGCGACGGCGCAGATTGCCCGGATGGTCGCGATGGGAATGCTTGAGGGCGAGCTTCCTCTGCGTCTCTATTATAGCGTCAATGTCTTTCGGTACGAACCTGAGCACGCCGGCCGCGACAGGGAATTTTTTCAGATCGGTATCGAGTTAATCGGTGCCCGGGGCCCGGCCGCGGATGTCGAACCAATCATCGTCGCCGCGGAGTGCCTGCGACGCCTGGGCATTCCATCTTTTACGATTGCAATTGGACAGGGCGCCTTCTTCAACGCCCTGCTTCGCCGCACGGGCGTATCGGAATCGTTGCTTGTCGCACTTCGCGAAGCGGCGGCACGGAAAGATATCGGGCAGATGGAACGGTTGCTGAGCGGTGCTGGCGTTCGCGGATCTGTGGCCAAAGCGCTGCTGTCCCTGCCGGAACTTTTTGGTGGCCGAGAGGTCTTGGAGGAGGCTGCGCGATTGGCCCTTCGCGCGGACGACTGTCACCGGCCGCTGGGGCAGCTCAAGGAGGTGTGGGACCGCATCACGGCGGCAGGACTCGGTGAGCATCTGCTCGTGGATATGGGAGAAGTGCGCCGGATGGAGTATTACACAGGCCTCGTCTTCGACATTTACGCCGATGGGTTGGGCAGTGAAGTTGGCGGCGGAGGGAGGTACGACGGATTGATCGGGCGATTCGGGCGAGAGATCCCTTCAACCGGATTTGCCTTCGACGTCGATCGTTTGTTGCAACTGCGCGACATGCAGGCACATGACGCAACCAACGCGAAGAGCTCGCCCTCTTGTGTGTCTTCCAGAAAGCTTCGCGCGAAAGGTCGGTCATGAGACTTCCACGGACGAATCCAGCAGAGCAAAGCGCGCTCAGACTTCCTCCCCAGAATCTGGAAGCCGAGCAGGCTGTGCTTGGAGCGATCCTCTTGGACAACCAGGCGCTGTACAAATCGCTGGAAGTCCTCGATCCAGACGAATTTTATCGGCCAGCGCACAAACGAATCTTCAAGGCCATGGTGGAATTGTCGGAACACAATCAGGTGATTGATCTTGTCACCCTTACCGACCATCTGCGGCGGCTAGAAGCGTTGGAATCTGTCGGGGGCAGTTTGTATCTCACGGAACTGGCTCAGTCCGTCGCCACAGCAGCAAGTGTGACCTATCATGCCAAGCTGGTGCATGAGACAGGGGTGAGCCGAGCACTGATTACGACCGCCACGGACATTGTGGCCAAAGGCTATGAGGGCACCACGCGGGTGGATGAACTTCTGGACTTTGCGGAGCGCAGCATCTTCGGAATCGCCGAGCGCCGGCTCAAGAAGCTGTTCAGCTCGATGCAGGAGGTGGTCACGAGCACGGTGGCGCACATTGATCAGCTTTACAACCGCAAGGAGCAGATCACGGGAATTCCGACGGGCTTCAAGGATATGGACGACAAGACAGCCGGGCTTCAGCCGTCTGATTTGATCATTATCGCCGGCAGACCAAGCATGGGAAAGACCAGTCTTGCCTTAGGGATAGCGTTGCATGCCGCGACGAACCCAAATCGCCCATACACGGTCGCCATCTTCAGTTTGGAAATGTCGAAGGAGCAGCTCTGCATGAGGCTTCTCAGCGCGGCGGGATCACTCAACATGCATCGGATCAGGACCGGTCATTTGAGCGACCAGGAGTGGAAAATCCTGGCCAAGACAGCCAGCGAACTGCACGAGAGCCGGATTTACATTGACGACACTCCGGCCATCTCCGTCCTCGAAATGGGGGCCAAGATCAGGCGTCTGCGGGCGGAGCATGGCCTCGATCTCGTCGTCGTTGATTATCTGCAGCTGATGTCCGGCGGGGGCAACAGCGAAAACCGGCAGCAGGAGATTTCCGACATCTCGCGGTCGCTGAAAGCCTTGGCCAAGGAACTCAACATTCCGGTGGTCGCGCTCTCGCAGCTCAGTCGTGCCGTTGAAAATCGCCCGAACAAAAAGCCTGTCCTTGCGGATCTGCGTGAATCGGGTGCAATCGAGCAGGACGCCGATTTGGTTATGATGATCTATCGCAGCGAAATGTATGGATCAGAGGCGGAGGAAACGGATGACCGGGCGGAAGCCGAACACGTGGCGGAAATCCTGATCGCCAAACATCGCAACGGTCCGACGGGCATGGTGCAGTTAACGTTTCTGCCGGAATATGCCAAGTTTGGCAATACTTATAGGGATCGCGCTTCGATTTGACAGGTCGTCGCTCCACACTTATAATTCGTAAAATACATTCTCCCTAGTCGCTCGACGGCAGCGTAACTGTTCACTGTATACAGAGGTGCCGATGACATGTCCCGCCAAATTCTGGCTGAAAAAGATCGAACGGTTCTTGATCGTTTTCGCCCTTCTTGTCGGTATTCCTGCCTATAGTTGCGCCTCCAGCCCGACGAAGCAAGCGGGAAACGCGACGGAACTCGCGTCTCAGACCGACTCCGTTCCGGATCCGCTGGCCTATTACCACTTCGTGCTTGGCTATGAGTACAACCTTGCCAACGCCGTCGATGCGGCCTTGGATGAGTATGCCAAGGCACTGTCCTATGATCCGTCATCAGTCACTATCCACCTGCGTCTGGGTGCGCTGTATCATTCCCGCGGGGAACATGGGAAAGCCCAGGCGCATGTCGAAACGGTGCTTGTACTAGACCCCTCGAATTTGACGGCATTGCAGCTCATGGCGGCCATCGCGGTGGGCCTGAATCAGCCCGATCGCGCGATCCAATTCTATGATCGAATCATGGCCCGATATCCGGAAGATGGAGAGGCCTATTTTTCAGAGGGCATGCTGCTGGCTGGGCTGAAGCAGTATGAGGATGCGGAGAAAGTGGTGCGCCGCGGAATTGCGATCACTCCCACATCTCCGGTGGGCTATCTGTATTTGGGCCGATTGCTCATTCAGCAGCAAGCCTGGGATCGCGCAGCCCAAGCGTATCGCGAGGCGCTTGTCGTCCATCCTGGGTTTGAGCCGGCATATCTTGGACTGGGCACGACACTCGAAGCCAAAGGCGAAACGGCCAAGGCCATCGAGGTCTACCGCAGGATTCTCACAGACATCAATCAAGGCAATCGCGACGCCCGCCAGCGCTTGGTTCGTCTCCTGCTCATCGAGAAATCGTACGAGCCGGCCTTGACGTTGCTGCGTCGCGCAGTTGCCGATGCGCCGGACGATGTCGAGGCGCAACTGCGCATTGGCCTGATCTATGGAGAGCTGAAGGAATTCCCGAAGGCGATTGACCAGATGAAGCTGGTATTGGCCTTACGTCCGCAGGAAATGCGCGTGCGCGACCATCTCGCCTATCTATACGAGGAACTGAAGCAGTACGAGAAAGCCATTGCCGAATACCAAGGCATTATCAGCGACAATGAGAGTTTCGGCGACGCCCATCTGCATCTGGGTTACTTGCTCTATCGTCTCAAGCGTGGAGAGGAGGCGCTGTCCCATTTTCACCGGGTCATTGCCTTGAACCCGAAAGCGACAGAAGGACACCTCATGTTGGGTCTCACCATGATCCAGGGTGGGCGATATGAAGAGGCAGTGGGAGCGTTCAGGCAGGGATTGGCGACCGATCCGACGAATGCCGATCTTCATTTCAATCTCGGGACCGCCTACGATAAAATGGGGCGCTTTGACGAACTGGTACGGGAGATGGAAGAGGCGATCAAGCTGAATCCGGCTCACGCGGACGCCTTGAATTACCTGGGTTACAGTTATGCCGAGCGCGACGTTCGCCTGGAGGAAGCTGTGGCGCTGATCAAGAAAGCGTTAGTCATCAAACCTCAGAATGGTTATTACCTCGATAGCCTTGCCTGGGTGTACTTCAAAATGGGCCGGTTTCAGGAAGCCCTTGCGGAAATGAAACGGGCCGTGGAAGTAGTTCCCGATGATCCAGTGTTTTATGAACATCTCGGAGAAATTTACCTCAATAACAATCTTCTGCCAGACGCGCGGAACGCATGGCTTCGGTCGCTCGAGCTTGAACCGAACAACCCTAAATTAGCTGATCGATTTAAGGCGAAGGGCTTCGGAGACCCTTCCATTGATGAGCGGGTTCGGAAGGCTCAGCAACGGCTTTCTCAACGATAAAGTCTTAGTTTTTCTTCTTTCCTCATCTTGGAAAATACGCCAATTCTTTGTGCCAAAAGCCGAATGTCGTTTTTTGCACTTGCTTCGGACAAGAAAAGGGACAATTTTTGCTCACTGGGAGCACAAAATGCATGTGAATAGTCTAATTCATAGATGTATCATATTATAATGTATTGATATTAAATGGAATATTTGACTCGACCGTTGGCAGATAAATTGCTTTTCCTAGAAGCGACAGCGGAGAGTAGAATCAAATAATACACAAGGAGGGTGACAATGTCGAAGCACATTCATGGGCTCGTGAGTCGAGTCAAAGGCAATAAAGGTTTTACGCTGATCGAGTTGATGATCGTGGTCGCGATCATCGGGATTTTGGCGGCCATCGCCATCCCTAACTTCTTGACCTATCAAAAGAAGGCCAAGACGGCTGAAGCGAAGAGCAACATCGGTGATATTCGTTCTTCGGAGATCGCATACTTTGCCGAGAAAAGCTACTATGTGTCCATCGCTCCTCAGCCGACCCGGGCTTCGCGTGCCGGTGCTGCGGGCGCTGCTAAAATCGCCTGGCCGAGCACACCGGCCGTGAATGCCGCGTCGGGAGCGACCGTTGCAGAAGCTGCAGACGTCGGATTTGCTCCGCAGGGCTCCGTTTTCTATTCCTATTCCGCGGATAACACAGCTCTGACAGTGACCGTCACTCCGACCGCCGCTCAGTGTGCTGCGGTAGCCGGGACTGCGACAACCGCCGGGGGCGGTGTCATGGTAGCCGCTTTCGGCAACTTGGACGGCGCTGCTGCGGGCGCGAATCGGTTTGCGGTCGGCGATGCCAGCGATGTGTTTGACTGCACGCCAGGACTCTTCTAGCACGTAGTCTTCAACAGGAAGAGCCCGCCAGTCCTGTAATGGCCGGCGGGCTCTTCGTCTGTAATTCGTTTCACTACTCAGGATGCCGGTTTCTGTAATTTTTTTTCCAGAAAAGCGAAGATCCCCGAAGTGGATATCGGGCGTCTTGTTCTGTGCGGTATTAACGGTTGTGCTCGCCGGTATGCTGCTGACCCTTCGTGAAATCGATCACCGTCAGGATCTCTCGGTCATTCGCATGGAGCAATTTCGGGTTTTGCCGCCCGGCGAATACCTCAAGCCCATTCTTCTTGGCTATCAGAACATCGCAGCCGATGTTCTATGGCTGCGCATGATTCAGGTGCTTGGAGAGCGAAAGGTCAGCGCTCAGGACTATGAGTGGCTCTACCACGCGCTTGATGTCATCACGACTCTCGATCCACAATATACCTATGCTTACCAGATCGGAGGAATCGTCCTGGCAGAACTTGCGCATCGGGTGGATTTGAGCGATCAAATTTTACAAAAGGGTGTCGCGCACAATCCGACCTATTGGTACCTGCCGTTTTATCTTGGGTTCAATCATTTTTTCCATTTGCAGGATTACCCGGCCGCGGCCGAGTATATGGCTCGCGCCTCGCAGCTGCCCGGGCACCCGGCATTTGTTCCGCCCTTGGCCGCCCGGCTCTACGCGCAGGCAGGAAGTCCTGAAACGGCGCTGGACTTCCTCGAGATCATGTGGCGGGAGACAAAAGATGAACGGGTGAAAGAATCCCTCCAAGGCAGGATGAAAGAAGTCTTAATCGAGCGGGACATCCGGCTTTTGGAAGAGGGCGTAGCGAACTATATGGAGCATTTTGGGAAGCGCCCAGGCTCTCTGAGCGACCTTGTGAATCGGGGAGTGCTTGTCGCCCTTCCTCAAGAGCCTTTCGGAGGCGTCTATAACTTTGATGCGCGCATGGGCGTTATCACCAGCAGCACGCATCCTGAGCGGCTCAGAGTGTACAGGCCGAGGTAGTCATGAGTGAAGCGCGGACGGTATTAAGAACAGAAGGCCTTTCCAAGGTGTTCCCCGTCGGTTTTTGGGGCAGGCGAGTCATCGCGCTCGATCGGTTAGATCTCGAGGTCCATCGTGGCGAGGTGTTTGGATTCCTCGGACCAAATGGAGCGGGAAAGACCACCACGCTCAAGATCCTGATGGGACTGGTGACCGCTTCCAGTGGAAAGGCCTGGATCATGGACCGTGAGATCGGCGATGTGTCCATAAAGCGGCAGATCGGCTTTCTTCCCGAGGCGCCATATTTCTATGATTATTTGACCGCGGAGGAATTTCTGCGGTTCTACGGGCAATTGTTCGGCTTGACCGGTTCGGTCTTACGAGAGCGGATTCAGGAGCTCCTCGGCATGGTCGGCCTGTCCGATGTGAACCGGCTGCAGCTCCGAAAGTTCTCGAAGGGCATGTTGCAGCGGATCGGCATTGCGCAAGCCTTGATCAATGATCCGCATCTCGTCGTTCTCGATGAGCCGATGTCCGGTTTGGATCCCGTCGGGCGCAAAGAGATCCGAGACTTAATTCTCGAACTCAAAGCGGCTGGCAAGACAATTTTTTTCAGCTCTCATATTTTGCACGATGCTGAGTTGTTGTGCGACCGGGTGAGCATCTTGGTGAAAGGCCGCCTCGTCGCGTTGGGAAGAGTGGCTGAATTGCTCGGGTCTGCCACGACCCGATCTATCGAAGTCGTTCTTGAAAACCTTGACGCGGAAGGGTTGGGGAGGATTCGCGGGCTGACGCAGCGCGTGATCCTCCAAGGAGACCGCACGCTGTTCACCCTCGACAATCAGGAGCAGGTCAATGAGGTGCTGGAAATCATCCGCGGGAGAAAAGCGTCCCTGATCTCCATTACACACCAGAAGAACTCGCTCGAGGATCTGTTTATGCGTGAGGTCCAACAGCGGACAGAAGAACACGTGGTCAGATGAATCGTATTCTGGTGATAGGCATCAACAGTTTTCGCGAGAATCTGCGCGAAAAACTGCTCTACAATCTGGTCCTATTTGCCCTGCTCATCATCGGCAGTTCGATCCTCTTGTCGAGACTCCATCTTGGTGATGATTCGCGGTTGATCCTCGATCTGGGCCTGGCTTCCATGAACATATTCGGAGTGTTGATCGCGATTTTTATTGGGATCGGACTGGTCAATAAGGAAATCGAGAAGAAGACGATCTACACCATAGTTTCCAAGCCAGTGGCGCGTTGGGAATTTCTGGTGGGCAAGTATCTCGGGCTGACAATCACCCTTCTGGTCAATCTTCTGATCATGCTCGTCGGATTCCTGGTCGTGCTGGTCATTATGGGAGTCGGGATTGACCTCCTCTTGTTCAAGGCGGTGCTCTTGATCTTCATGGAGTTGATGGTCATTACGGCCGTTGCCTTGTTGTTTTCAACCTTCACGACGACGACTCTGAGCGCGATCTTCACGCTTGCAGTGTACGTCATCGGACATCTGACCGGAGATTTGAAAGCGCTCGGCGCTAAGGTTGACGGTGCCAACCATACAATCCTGACCGGCCTGTATTATGTCATGCCCAATTTAGAGAACTTTAATCTGAAGGCTCGAGTCATCTACCACCTGGATATCGCAGCCTCCGAACTCGCCTTGGTTCTGATGTACGGTCTGTTATACACGGCCGTTCTCTTGCTTGTCGCCGCCGGGATTTTCCATCGGCGAGACTTTCGGTAGCATCGTGTGAAAGATTCCATTCGGCGTCCCCACAGCCGGCGGCGATGGATCGTCGGAGCCGCTCTAGTTGCACTGCTTTTTATTGGCTATGTTCTCCATCCTGTGTATCTCACTTCGATTGGTCAGGCACTCATCACTGAGGACCCGTTAGAGAAGTCTGATGCGATTCTCGTATTGGCTGGTGATAACCGGCGCGGCGACCGTGTGAATCAAGCCGTCCGCTTGTTTAAGGCTAACTATGCTCCTTTACTGGTCTTAAGCGGGACACCGATAGGTTGGCGAACGCACCAGGCCGATATCATGCGTCGTCAAGCAACCGAATTGGGCATTCCGGCAAGTCAAATCCTCACCATCGCCCATGACTCCGATTCAACAAAGGAAGAGGCTGCGGTGCTCGTTCCCGTTCTGAGAAAACAGGGGATACACACGATTATTCTGGTGAGCAGCAATTTCCATACTGCGCGAGCAAAGCGTATCTTCCAAACATTAACCGAAGCGGGGGAATTGCGAATTCTCGCTTCCCCGGTCCGCGAGGAAAGCTTCGACCCCGCGGGTTGGTGGACGAGGCGTCGCGACGCGAAGACATTTGCCTTCGAAGCGATCAAGACTCTGTGGTACAAGGTGTTCGAGCGAAGAATTCAATGACGACTCATGCAAGCAAGTATGGAATCGTGCGACTGCTGGTATGAGGAATGCGTGAACGACCCCTTACTGGATTTACGGGGCCCAGTATTTCCAAATCCGTTCCGAAGTCATGACCACCATGGCAGCAGTCTGCGATGAGCAAGCGTTCATTCTCGGAGCCCGAGTTTCGGATTTCGAAAACGATCTGCACCGATATATCGCTCGGCGCATGCCGTTGGCGCGTCCGGGACCGATCCTGCTGGCCCTGATGGCTGCCGGCGTGAAGCATGGAGATGAAGTCGTGACCGTCGCCTATACCTTCTGCGCCACGGCCGGCTCTATTTTGCGTTTTGGGGCGAAGCCGATATTCGTGGATATCAAGCCGGATAGTTTCAACATTGACCCGGCGGCGATCGAGGCGGCTCACCGCCGACCAGCAGGCCTACGTCGTCGAGACGATCAAGCAGTTCTACCGGTCTCATTGAAACACTCTGTTTGTTCTAAAGCTTTCTCTCTTTGAGCCGTCCCTCGATCAGCCGTAGGGTCCCCCCCGTGCGTTTCGAGATGTGGCCATCTTTGCCTGCCAGTGCGATGAAGGCGTGGAGATCATCGAGATCATCGAGGTCTCTGGATTCAGGCAGGAGTCCGACTGCGAGTCCAAGATCCTGCGCCTTTGCCAAGGTGTCCGCTCTCACGGAGGAGGTACTCCATGCGATGTTGTGGAATAATTCAGGCATGAGACGTCGGAGCCCGATTAAATAGTATCCCCCGTCTCGCGTGGGTCCGAGGACGAGATCGTGCACAGGGATAAGCTTCAAAGCCTCCAACAGATACGCGCGCGGTAAAGCTGGAAGGTCGACTCCGGTCAGCACGGCTGAGCGATGGCCCAATGCGAACACGTCTTGAAACGCGTGATGCATTCGCTCGCCGAGGTCGGAACCGTGCTGGGCCAACAAGGTGGCCTGAAAGCGGCCTGCCAACACTTTAAAGAACGGATGCGTAATATCGGGTGCACCAGCCACATACAGCCTTGCGCCCGCAAGGCCTTTCGTTCGTTCGATCGCGTCAAGCACGAGCGTGCCGTGCAGGGAAGCGGCTTCATCAGCGGTAAGCGGAGGACACAGGCGTGTCTTTACTTCCCCGGGGATCGGGGCCTTCGTGAAAATAATGAAGGCAGTGCTGTCGGCAGGCGTCATCGAATATTGGCATAGAGGCGCGCCATGCGTTCCGGAGACGCCCCCAAAGAGTACAGCATTCGCAGCCACCACATGAGAAGGATGGTCGGTACAATGCCTCCTTGCTGCCAGCGGCGTCCGGATGTCACGACGGTGCTGCGCAAGGCCGCCATCCGCCCGATTCTTTTGATGCTCGCGCTGAAGGCGACATCTTCCATAATGGGAAGATCGGGGAAGCCTTCGACGGCGTCGAATACAGTGCGGCGGATGAAGATGGCCTGATCGCCTGTCGCGATGCCGCTCATCCGAGAACGCCAGTTCATCATCCAGCTGACCACCCGTAAGAGGCCTTGATGAGGATCAAACCTGACGTCGAATCGCCCCCCGACGACTGCAGGGTCGCGAAGAACCGTGAGAATATCCTCTCCCGCCGTCAGAGGCAGCAGCGTATCGGCATGCAGGAACAGCAGCACATCGCCTGTTGCGACGGCCGCGCCGGCATTCATTTGACGGGCGCGGCCGCGAGGCGCCGTGACAATACGGGCTTTCGGTTTGGCCATGTCGACGGTCCTGTCTTGACTGCCGCCGTCCACCACGATGACCTCAGTCAAAGCCGGCTGGCCGAGCCGTGCGAGAGTGGCGTTGATGGTGCGTTCTTCGTTGAGCGTCGGGATCACGACCGAGACGGTCATACCGGAGGATCGGATGGGGGCATCCTTCGGGCGGGCTTGGGTGTGATGAACATATAGATGCCGATGAAGATGATGGTCCCGTACACGACAAGCCCCTTCTCCCACCGCATCGCGGAGCCGATGGACTTGATATGGTAGATCAAGGTGAGGCCGCTCAAACTGGCCGCTGCCATGATGGGATATTTGTACCAGGCGTTCACGGTGCCGTTCACAAAGATGACGAGACCGATGAAGTAATAGACGAACGGCATGTGGTCGGCTTCCGATCCACTGCTGACGGCGACCAGCAGCTGGAGCCACGCCAATACCATCATGACGAAGCCAACGAACTTCTGCAGCGCGACGATATGGCGTTCGCCTTCGCCGTCTTCTTCGCGTTCGTCCCGGCGCTCGTCGTGCTTGGAAGGGTCAGTCATTGAGGCTTGTTGAACGAGTACTATGCATTCTCAAATCTTTTAAACTGCTTACTCAAAGTTAAACCCTGGCTCTGGTAAGAGGAGCCTATATCGACTCCGTAAATTTTATCTGGTTGACCCAGCAGGCGTTCGTAAATGAGCCGACCGACAATTTGTCCGTCTTCGATAAGAAAGGGCACCTCGTGGCTTCTTACCTCCAAAACCGCACAGCTTCCTTTAATGTCGCTTGAACCATACCCAAAACCGGGATCGAAAAAGCCTGCATAATGTATCCGGAATTCGCCGATTGATGGGTCATACGCTACCATTTCGGCTGCATGATCATGTGGGATACGGACCTTTTCTTTCGATATCAGGATATGGAAATCGTCCGGACTGAGGATTAGGTTTTTGTTTTTGGGTGTCGGTATGGCATCCCAAAAATCAGGCGGGCTGTAGTATTGCACTTTGCTGAGATCTATGGCCGGTGTATTCTTTTTTGCTCTATAACCGATAATATTGTTGCTTCTGTCGCCCTGAAGATCGACCGAAATCCTTAGACCCTTACGAATGTCTGCATTTTTTGGCACATCCTCTCCGGCATAGACAAGTGTCTCTTGCTTATCTAGTTGCTCGAGTCTCGAATCCCATGATGGAGGACGGCCGCGTACAAATCGCAACTGATTGAGTTTCACCCCTTCCGACAGTACGACACTGAAAGTGCGTGGAACGACTTCTGCAAACAGTTTACCTTTGTAATCTTCGGGTACTCGCTCAAACTCGTTGCCATAGTCGCAAATCATTCTTGTAAAGATGTCCAAACGCCCTGTGCTACTCTTTGGATTAGCTTTTGCTGAAATATTGTTTGAAAGAAACAAGTTTTCCATAAGAGGAATAATATACACACATCCTTTTTCGAGAACCGTGGGCCGAGTCAAATCGAGTTCCGTCATAATCAGATCTTTGGCTTTGCTTTCTACCGTTGAGTTGGGTCCCGGCAGAAAACTCGATTGCACTCGATAGGCGATGGCACCTAATCGTAAGTCCAGACTGGAAGGTTGGATTTGCTCCTCTTTAATCGGCGCGGACGCTTTGACACTTCCATTCTCAATAAGTTCTCTGATTTTTTGAGAAGGTAAAATGCCAGTCGTATAGGAAAGAAGATCTCTTTCCAGTTCCGGAAAAAGTTCGTGAATGTGATCGTACATTTGGTTTTGCTCTTGTTCTCTTCTAGCCCAGCATGCCGTCAGCGATTCCGCAACCGGTGGAGGGAGATGTCACCATCGGCAGTTCGCGGCGCTTGCCGTTTCCATTGCCATTCGAGTGATCCGAAGATCCGGAATTCTGCGGCTGCGGATAGGTATAGATCTTTCCTTCGTAGTTCCGCAGCGTCGCCTGGTCCTGATTCAGGTCGACGAGGTAATCGGCCGGCAATAGCGGGATTTTCCCGCCGCCTTCCGGGGCATCGATGACGAAGTGCGGGATCCCCATCCCGCTGGTATGGCCCTGTAGGGCCTTGATGATCTCAAGGCCCGTCTCCACCGAGGTGCGGAAATGGTTGGTGCCACGAGTCAAGTCGGCCTGATAGAGGTAATACGGTTTGACGCGTGCCAGGAGGAGCTGGTGGACGAGGCGTATCATCACAGCAGGATCGTCATTCACGCCTTTGAGCAGAACGGTCTGGGCGCCCAAGGGAATGCCGGCATCGGCTAGCCGGCCGCACGCCGCCTTCACTTCCGACGTCAATTCGTCGGGATGGTTGAAATGAAGGTTCATGTAAAGGGGATGGTATTTCTTGACCATGTCACAGAAAGCCGGCGTGATGCGCTCAGGGAGACTTCCTGGCACACGGCTTCCGATCCGGATCAGTTCGAGGTGAGGAATGGTCCGCAGAGCCTTGAGGATGCGCTCGAGAAGATGGTCGGGCAACAGGAGCGGGTCGCCGCCGGACAGGATGATGTCCCGCACCTCCGTGTGAGCCAGGAGATAGTCCACGACGCGGTCCAACTCTCCTTTTTTCAGGAACCCGGGCTTTCCCACCAGCCGCTTGCGTGTGCAGAAACGGCAGTAGATCGGGCACTGGTTGGTAACCATGAACAGGACCCGGTCCGGATACCGATGGACGAGATGCGGTACGGGACTGTCCATGTCCTCATGCAGAGGATCTTCTGCAGGGCTCTCGTCGGTGATCTCGTCGGGTTCCGGAACGACTTGTCGCCAGAACGCATCACCCCGCTCTTGGATGAGTTTCATCCACATGGGGGTGATGCGCATCGGATATTCCGCGACGATATCCTTAATCTCATCCGGATTCACATCGAAGTGCTTGGCCAATTCTTCGGGCTTGATCACGCTTTGAGCCAAGGCCTGTTGCCAGGTCTCCATGCTATCCGCCTCCCAGAAGGTTGTGTCAGGCTTTTTGACTCCCATACCGATCTCACTAAGCTCCTGCGGTTTTCTGACGGTATGTTTCAAGATAGGTCAAAATGTCTCGAGTCTCCGTAAGAGTGGTCGCGCCGTCCGTGAGAACCGGTAC
Organism: Nitrospirota bacterium; assembly: GCA_005877815.1. GTDB lineage: Bacteria > Nitrospirota > Nitrospiria > Nitrospirales > NS-4 > NS-4. The sequence goes on along the minus strand of VBOG01000024.1, from coordinate 6,891 downwards.
ATAGTATTGATGTGACACTTCGTACACCTGCGAACGCATTGGACGGCTGTCCGGAACGATCACGCTCTCATACTGGACCCCGAGTTCCTCGAGCTTCTGACGCACAATTTGGCACTCCGGACACCAGTGAGTGTGATAGAGCGTCATGTTTCACATCCTGGTGATACCGGGGCCGCGGTATGGTCTACCATGCACGGCGCCATAATCGCCTCGGTCATCCCGTGAATCAACTTTTTATCGAGCGGGCAGACAGTGGCGAGAATCCCGCCGAGCGTCGGCACATCTCTGGCGACGAAGTAATACGGCGATAGCCTCACGCGGCCTGGCATGCGGACGATCTCGTCGCGCCCCGCGTCGTGGTAGTGGTAATTCACATGGCGACCCTTTCGGAACTCTTGGAGGAGATAGGGCACAGTCTGAAATGAGCCCAGGGCTTTCTCCAGCGTGGCGGTCCAGTCCTTCTGTGACATGTCGTGACCGACCGAGACTCCACGCGCGCCCCAGGCGAGCTCGGAAAATCCCGACGGTTTGACGATGAACCGGCGCTCTTTCTGCCCGGCGGTGAAGAGTTCCTGCCAATTCGAGACAGCCCGTTCATGTGCACGCAGGCCAGGAATGATTGCGGACGGCGGCACCGGTCGGGGATCGAGTACCCAGGTCTTCGGCATGACGCGTCGGAGCAGAGTCAACGTTTCTTCGCTCAACCCCTTCATCCAGTACGGTTCCAGCGCCGGGTGATGAATCAGGGCAAAGGCCATCTTTTCTTCCAACCATGGTTTCACGGGCGGCGTGAGAGCCACGCGCCCTTTTTTCGCCGCATACAGCAGGAGTTCGATTTTCGGGATATTCTTCAGATCGAACAGTTCGAAAAATCGATAGACCGCGGAAACCCGCCCCAGCCCGGCCAGCTGCAACCCATCTTCTGTAAAGAGTACATCGTCCGGAGCGACGCCCTCTGTCGGCAGTCCGGCGTCTCTCAATCTGGCCGCAAGCCATGTCATTTCCGGCCTGTAATCCTTCGCTTCCTCCGAGACCACGATCGCCAAGGATGCGGTATTCTCCATCGGGAGGGCGCGGATCATCCGCTCGAATCCCTGCGCCATTCCGTGACGGCCTCCGATCACCGGATAGCCGAGGTCAGCGTAGGCGTCCGTCATGCAGCCGGTGAGCCCCATGCCTCCGGGGACAGAATCTAATTCGCTGATCGCAAACCCATCATCGGTCAGGATCAGATCGGGCCGGATGATACTCGGTAATAGATCGTGGAACCTGTTCATCCTGGCAAACGCAATCAAGTCGGACGGTTTGCCCTGGTCCAGATAGTCAGCCACCCAAGCCGGCTCAGCTCGCCGCGCGCTCTGATAGTACAAGCGATTGAGGGCTTTCGTGAAAGAAAGGAGGTGATGTCCTAAGGCTTGAATGAAGGCTAGGTCCGAATCGGACAGCCGAAAGGGGGTGGGCGCAATACGCCACGTCGCGCCATCATGCAAGTGGGCCGAGATCAGCCGTTGCCGGACATACCGAGCATGCTCGGACGCGTTCGGAGCACTGATGCCGAATGGAGCCGCGGAGAGTGTGGGTGTGGAATCCATCCCTGCTTGAGATGGTTTAGACCGCCACGACCCGTTTGACCTCAGGCACGCTTGCTTTGATGCGGCGCTCGATCCCCATCGTCAGAGTCATGCTCGAAGAGGGGCATCCCATGCAGGAGCCTTTCAGCAGGATTTTTGCAGTGCCGTCAGTCGCAACTTCAATCAATTCACAGTCGCCGCCATCCATCTGGAGGGCAGGCCTGATGCCGTCGAGCGCGTTCTGCACTCGGCGTAAGACGGAATCCGCCAGATTGTTAGAAAGTTGCACTGTCTGTATGGTCACCGGCTTGTGATGAAAGCTTACAATTCTTCACCGAGATGACCAAATGTTACCATCGGGTCGGGGCCAAGCACAAGTGGGCTTGGCCTCAGGATAGTGGCATGAGGTACAATGTAGACCTATGTCTCCGTTACGTGAAATCCCCATGATAGAACAGATCGTGCCCAGTACGATCTGTTTTGCGTGTGATGTCTGTTGCCGATTTCCGGATGACACAAGCCCTCTGCGTCCGTACTTTACGGAAGAAGAGATTCGGGCGGCGATGGCCGCCGGAGTCGCTCCTGACGCCTTTCCTGACCATCACGGCTCTCAGGTTCGGCTTGTTCCGCATGACGAGGGCTACCGCTGTCCCGCATTTTGTCCCGAGACGGGCCATTGCGGCATTTACACCGCGCGCCCGCTCGATTGCCGGCTCTATCCGATCGCCGTGATGTGGGATGTGGAGACACAAGCAGTCGTGATGGGATGGGACAGCAAATGCCCGTTCATCCGCGGGACTCGTGAGAGCCCCGAATCTCAGATGTATGTAGACCGGATGGCCGCACGGCTGGAATCTCCGAACATCGCGGACATTTTTATCGAACATCCTCAACTCGTGGGGGCCTATCAGGATGATGTGATCATTCTGAAGCGTTTGGACACCATCACCTTGGGCTTACGACCTTCCGAGAAGCCTCGGCGGCCGTAGCCATGCCTTCCACCGTCGCTCACCCGCTGGTGCTCGCCGACCGCGCCTGGTTCGACTCCCTTCTCTGTTGTTATGGCGAAGAAGAACGCCGGCTGGCCGCGTTTTCGTTCATTTACCATACCATCTGGCAAGGCCTCTTGGCCTATGAATGGCTTGAACTTGATGACCATTATTATTTGTTGGCCCGTGATCGGGGCGGGACGTTCCTGGCGCTTCCTCCTCTTGGTCCTCCACCGCTGGAACGCGCAATCGTTCGAGGGTTCAGCCTTCTGGAAGAGCGAAACCATTCATCTGCTGTATCGCGTATTGAAAATGTGCCGGAGGGTCTCGCGGCACAGTGCCGATCGGCCGGCTATCGGGTGACGTTGAAGAGCCGGGACTATCTCTACCGACGAGCTGATCTTGTGGGCTTGAGGGGTGACCGCTACAAAGGTCCGAGGCTGTCCTACAACCATTGCCGTAAAGAGGCCAAGCCGTCGTTTCGGCCCTATCGCCCCGACGATCGGGAGGCCTGTTTGGCTGTGTTCTGCGAATGGCAGGCTGGGATCAAGCCCGATGGAGAGTCTGATTTTTCCCTGTTGCTCGCCGCCGATGCCGAATCCGCTCATGGCTTCGTGTTCAGCCACTCGGATGAACTACAGGTCATCGGCCGAGTGGCTGAAGTGGGCGGGCGTATCGCAGGCTACACCTTCGGATACCCGCAGTGCGCCCGTGATGGTGATAATGAAAGAATCTTCTGCGTGCTCCTGGAGATCGCAGACCGCCGGATTAAAGGCCTCCCGCAGTTCATGTTTCGCGAATTGTGCCGCGAGCTGGTCGAGTACGATGTGATCAATGCCATGGACGATTCGGAGCTTCCCGGGTTGCGGCGCGCCAAGGCAGCGTACCATCCCCTGCGGCTGGTGGAGTCATATATCGTGAGCCCTCAGCACACTGAGCGATGATGTTTTCAGTACCAAGGGTCCCACCAGTAGTATGGATAAAAGGGATAGTACGGATTTCGGTAGAAGTAGGGCTGTGACCCTGGACGGGTGTAGGTGGACTCCCGCCAGACCTTGAGCGTGCGGATGTTGAAGGTGGGGTAGGTGTATTCTTCTTCGTCCAAAGGCATCTTCTTCACCCCCTGCACTTCCACGATCATGGATACAATGGTGCCGGCCGGCAGGGTCGCGGGATCCAGGAATTCTGCGTGGTAGGCCAGAAATCGGCCGGCTGAGTCCGAGAGCTCATGTGTCCGCGGAACATCCCAGCGATCGAGCGGCAACTGGAGCACTTCAATCTGGGTCGCCGACTTCAGCCGCTTGGCGCCGAGCACTTTTCCACCCAGAACGCATAGACGTCCCTTGTAACGGTCCGGATCCGTCTTGATGGCGTCGAATGGAACATCCCGCATGATCTGCGGTTCCATGTCCTTGGGGACGATCTGCGACCCCACGCATCCAGCGAGAAGCAGCGCCATCAGCGCACAGACAGGAGAGAGCATGTATCGGCTCTGCGGACGCATGCGTCAAGTATAGCCGGGGGGAGCGGGGACGGCAATTGACCCGGAGCGTGTCGCTTGAGTTGGCGAGGCGCCGGTCGCTATAATCCATTGACACCAGAAGCGGGAGGAACGATTGGCAAAAGGGCTGGAGCAGGGCATTGAAAAGTATCGGCTCAAGGAAGAGCCGTTCTATGTTGAAGTGAACGGGGAGATCGCTCTGTTCCAAGCGGCGGCGGCGGCCCGCATGCCGGTCATGCTGAAGGGGCCGACCGGCTGCGGAAAAACGCGCTTCGTCCAGCACATGGCGTATCGCCTCGGCCGTGCCTTGATTACCGTCGCCTGCCATGAGGATCTGACGGCTTCTGACCTTGTTGGACGATACCTCCTGAAGGGTGGGGAGACGGTGTGGGTGGATGGACCGCTCACGCTCGGCATCAAACACGGGGCCATCGTCTATCTGGATGAGATTGTGGAGGCGCGGAAAGATACGACCGTCCTCATTCATCCTTTGAGCGACGATCGCCGGATTCTCCCGATCGAGAAAAAAGGACAGATGATCGAGGCGGTGGACGAATTTCTGCTCGTCATTTCCTACAATCCCGGGTATCAAACGGTGCTGAAGGACCTGAAGCAGAGCACCAAGCAACGGTTTATGGCCATCGAATTCGGCTACCCGTCTCGCGATCTCGAAGCCCGAATCATCCAGCGGGAGTCCGGGGTGGAGAAAGATGTGGCCTTCGCGCTCGTCAAGGTGGGCGAGAAGGTCCGGCACCTGAAAAATCATGGACTGGAGGAAGGCGTCAGCACGAGATTGCTGATCTATGCGGGACAGCTCATTCAAAAAGGCCTACCGCCTGCTGTCGCGTGCGAAGCAGCCGTCATCCGGCCGATCACGGACGATGGCGACATGCACCGCAGCCTGCGGGAGATTGTTTCGGCGGTGTTTTAAGGAAAACTGCACTGCCGAACGGAGGACGTATGAGTAGCGATGATGCCATGGAACCCCCACAACCGGCGCCGAACGCCGAGTTACCGGAAGATCCTCAGGATGCGGAAGAGGCCAAGCGTGTGGCCATGCGCAAACGGAAACCGCTTGGAGAACCCGTCAAGCCGTTGACGAAGGAGCAAATCGACGCGCTTCTATGGGATCCGGAGGTCAAGGAGCGCGACCATCTTTCGGATGCGCTCCCCAAAGGCTGGGACGAAGATTACCAGGACGAGTTTTAAGAAGGCGGTGGATCCGGCTTGGCGAGATGTCTTAACGCCCGGCCCTTGTCGGGAGTCGGATCGCTGACGACTGTCCATGCTGCCCGATACGATCAGCGCTCGATTGACCGGCCTTCTGGCCGAAGTGCTGCCTCGCCCTGTCGCGAAATCCGTCAGCGAGAAGCTGGTGGCTTCCGGACAGGGACCTCATGCAGTTGACCTGCTCTCCGAACTCGCTCAGGACACGCGAAAGGTGGCGGCGGCGACCATCGAAATCCTGCCGGATGTGCTGGCCGTGTTACCCGAAGCGGAGCTGATTACGTGGCTCGATCTCATCGTCTCGCTGTCCGAGCGCTCAGGCGCCGCCGGCCTGAAGCTCTGCCAGGAGAGCCGGGACCTTTTTGACAATATGTCCGTCTCTGCGCGCGTGCCGGCAATGCGAGTGGCTCTTGAACTGACGGAACAGGATGCGTCGATGGCACTGGAAGCGCTCCGACATGCGGGCCGCGTCGTCCAATGCGCCGGGTTGGATGTATTGCCAATATGGGCCGAGATCGGTGCCGACCTCGCGAAGAGCGACTATGCCTTGGGGATCGAGTTCTTTCAACACGGCCCGGAGATCCTCTCGGTTCTTCCGGTCTCTGACCTGACGGCATGGGGATGGCTGAGTGTGAAGCTCGTCACGCCGAACAGCTTCGGCAAGCCTGATTACATCGCCGCCCTGACCTATCTGCGGACCTCTCCATCGCTGCTCGGCGAGCTCAAGACAGCGGACGTGCGTCGATGGGCGCTCACAGTCGCGGCGGCATTTGCCAATAGGTCTCCCGACCGGGCGATTGAATTTCTGGGTGAGATGCCGGGTTGGTTTCGAAGGATATCGGACCCAGAGTGGCAGACGCGTGTGTTGCAATGCGGGACACTGCTTGCCGAAGCCGATGCTGATGCAGCCTTAGCGTATTTTCGTCGGGCTCCCGAGATGTTCGAATTGATGGACGCCGCCGCTCCGTCTTCCACTGACCGTTTCGACGAATGGTACAGAGGTGGAATGGAGATCCTGGCGTATAGTCCGGAAGGGGCGCGCGCGTACTTTGCCGTCGAGACGCGCAAAGCATTGGACGCCGTTGAGCGCGCAGCAAGCGGGCTCTCGGTTCGTGAGGTCTCCCGTATGCTGAAGCTCTTTGCAGAAGCGCTGAGCGGGCGTTCCGTGACGATCATGCCGATCGATGCGGCAGGCCATCACGCCAGCTCGCGAGTGTCCTCGGATCGGGCCCTTCTCTTTTTGCCGGCGCGGATCGGCCTGCATCCCACGCGGGAACAGAACTTTCGTGTCTATAAGCTCCTGACGGCGCATGAGGCCGGCCATTTGCAGTACGGCACCTATGATCTCGACCTCGCGCATCTGCAGGATCTTGCCGTTCAAGCATCGCTCCGCTATGGCGCACCTGTACATGGTGAGCTCACATCGCTCGAGGCGCTGTTCCGGCTGTACCCCAACCCGCTTTTGATTCGCGACCTCTGGATGCTTGCGGAAGATGCGCGGATCGAAGCCAGTTTGAAAGCGGAATATCCGGGACTGTGTCGCGACATGGAGATGGTGATTCGCGAAGAGCTCAGCGCGCGCTCACTCGCCCATGGCATGACG
>VBOG01000026.1 GCA_005877815.1 Nitrospirota bacterium | reverse complement strand
GTATGAAATAAGCAAAGTCTGTACCAAAGACTCCCTACGTTAGTCAACGAGTTTTTTGAGGTCCAAAATGGGTATTCGCTTGGCGGTGACCGGGTAAAACGGCTGTTCGCGATCGCCGTCGATCTGCTACGATCCCGACCACGTCTTATGCCACTGTCATCAAGCGACATTACTGCGGTTCTTCAGGAACTCATTCCGGCCGTGACGGGCGGTGTGATCCAGAAAATTTCCCAGCCGGCGCCCGAAGTGATTGTCCTGGAGGTCCGGAGGCCCGGCCACACACGAGCGTTGTTGATCTCGGCCGATGCGGAAACCGCTCGCCTTCACCTCGTGTGGGAGAAATATGCCAGTCCACCCACGCCCCCCTCATTCTGCCAATTGCTCCGCGCTCGCATCGAGGGAGCGCGAATCGACGGCATCGAGCAGCTCCCGGGGGAACGGATTGTGCGCATGCATCTGGTGGCTCGCGACAAGTCAATGACACTCGTCGCAGAATTGACCGGTCGGCATGCTGATCTGCTGCTCCTGGATGAGGCAGAGACGTTGGTGGCAACCTTGCGCAATCGGCCTGGCCAGACCGGCCAGGTCTATCGAGCTCCTACCCTGTGCCCGACCACGCGTCCGCAGCGGACAGCCCCTATTCCTATAGCTTCAGAGACGGATCCTTTTCCCCTCTCGGCCGCCCTCGAGACCGAATACCGGACACGGGAGTTGGAGCGCGAACGCGAGCGGGCTCGTACGCAACGAGCCACGTATCTCCGAAAGGTTATCAAGAAGGCCGTTCGACGCATTGAGAGCCTGGAAGCGGATTTGGAAAAGGCCTCGCGTTATCGGGACTATGCCCGATATGGCGAATTATTGAAGGGGCGCCTTCGCGACATCACACGAGGGCAAGAGCGGGTCACGGTCGTGGATTACTTCGACCCGGCGCTTCCCGAAATTGTGCTGCCCCTCGATCCTACGAAAGACTCGAAAGGGAATATGGAAGACTACTTCAGAAAGCATCGAAAATTAATCACCGCCGAACGGGAGATCCGGCCTCGTGTGAACACCGCCACGCGCGAGTTGGACACGATGAAATCTGAACTGACGGCCGTGGAACGGGACGACTGGCAGCCCCCTGCTCTGTCCTCCGGCAGCGCCAGCCCTTCTCCAGGCACATCACGGTCCGCCAGGCAACATTCACCCGGGCCGTTCCGCCGCTTTGTATCGGCGGATGGCCTTCCGATCTTTGTTGGCCGGAACGCCGCCGAGAATGAGGAGTTGACATTTGGGTTGGCCCGCAGCCACGACCTGTGGTTCCATGCGAGCGGCACACCGGGTTCGCACGTCGTGATGCGGATCGAGAAAGGCATTGACGCGCCGTCCGAATCCATCCGTGACGCGGCTACCTTGGCGCTTCAGTACAGCGACCTCAAGAAGAGCGGGAAAGGCGAAGTCATCTACGCCAAACGCAACACGGTGCGGAAAGTGAAGGGGCGCCCCGCCGGCACGGTGACCGTGACGCAGGAGAAGTCAATTTTCGTGGAACTCAACCGAAACCGGCTGCAACGCTTGAAAGGCAGCGGGGAGAGAGCGTCGCCTCTCTGACGTTTTTGCATTTTCAAGAATGCTATGACACGATCACTAGATCCTGAGGCGAGAATGATGGGCGGCCCCATGCCGACACATATTCAAGAGATCCCCGCCCGCAGCACACGATGGCCGGTTGGAAAAATTGTCATCGCGGCCTTGTTTTTGCTGGTGATTGCCGCCTTTTTTTACTTTGACCTCAAGCACTATCTGTCTCTGGAATCGCTGAAGGACAACCGCGCGAAGCTGTTGTTCTACACCGAGATGCACTATGTACAGGCCGTGGCGGCTTTCCTGGCGATCTACTGTTTGCAAACCGCATTTTCCCTTCCGGGCGGCGCCTTGCTGACACTTGCGGGAGGATTTCTGTTCGGCAGCATCTTGGGAACCATCTACGTCAATATCGCCGCCACGACGGGCGCCACGCTGGCCTTTCTCGCGTCCCGCTACCTCCTTCGCGATTGGGTCGAGCGCAAGTTCGGACACCGGCTTGGTCCGATCCAAGAAGGCTTTCGGCGCAACGCCTTCAGCTACTTGCTCACATTGCGACTGATTCCCGCATTCCCATTCTTTCTCGTGAATCTGGTGTCCGGGCTCACTCGCATAAACATCGGCACATATGTGCTCGCGACAGCGGTGGGCATCATCCCGGGAAGCTTCGTCTTCGCAAATGCTGGACGCCAGCTCGGGTCGATCAACAGCCTCGCAGAGATCGCCTCGCCCGCGGTTCTGGGCGCTTTCGCGTTGCTCGGCCTGTTCGCGCTGGCGCCGGTCCTGTACCGCCGCTTTGTCCGACGAGCAGGTCATCCATGACCATACTTCCCGACGACGAATACAACCAAACGCTGATTCAGAATGTCCATCCGTCGGGCTGGGTGAACCCCGAGCCATCCGGACCATACAACTTAGTCGTGATGGGAGCCGGCACGGCCGGTCTGGTGACCGCCGTGATCGGAGCGGCCATCGGCGCCAAGGTCGCGCTGATCGAAAAGCATCTCATGGGCGGCGACTGCCTGAATGTCGGATGCGTGCCGTCCAAAGCCGTCATCCGCGCCTCTCGCGTCTGGTCCGAATTGCGCAACGCCGAGGAATATGGACTGCGCATTCCAGACGCTCCCAAGCACGACTTCGGTGTAGCCATGGAGCGGATGCGGAAGTTGCGGGCACGGATCAGTCAGACCGATTCCGTCCATCGCTATAAAAGCTTGGGCGTGGATGTCTTCCTTGGTCACGGCCGCTTCACGGGACCGGACATCATCGCTGTCGCCGGCAAGACGCTCACCTTCAAGAAGGCGGTGATCTGCACGGGCGCGCGAGCGGCTGAGCCGGCCATTCCAGGACTTGCACAGACCGGATACCTCACCAATGAAAGCGTCTTTTCGCTGACCGAACTGCCTTCGCGCTTGGCCGTCATCGGTGCGGGGCCGATCGGATGCGAGATGGCGCAAAGCTTCGCGCGATTCGGCAGCCGGGTGACGGTGATCGAACGGATGAGCCATGTCCTGCCGCGTGAAGATGCCGATGCGGCCGGGATTGTGCAGGCCCGAATGAAGGAGGATGGCGTCGAGTTTGTCTTCGATGCGAAAATCGCGCAGACGAATGCCCGAGGGAAAGAGAAGGTGCTGCAGTATGCGATTGGCGGCGCGACGAAGGAGCTCGTCGTTGACGAGATTCTGGCGGGCGTGGGGCGCACGCCGAACGTGGAGGGGTTGAATTTAGAGCGCGTCGGCGTCGCGTACGACACAACAACCGGCGTGAAAGTCAATGACCGTCTCCAGACGACGAATCCGCTCATCTATGCGGCCGGCGATATCTGCTTCCCTTTCAAATTCACGCACACCGCCGACGCGATGGCGCAGATTGTCATTCAGAACGCCTTGTTCCCCCATCCGTTCGGACTCGGCTATGCCGGTACCGACTCGATGGTCATTCCCTGGTGCACGTACACCACACCAGAGATCGCACATGTCGGGATGTACAAAGCTGATGCGACGGCCAAGGGCATTGCTGTGGAGACATTTACCTGTCGGCTGGACGAGGTGGACCGCGCAATCCTGGACGGCGAAGAAGAAGGCTTTGCGCGGGTGCATGTCAAGAAGGGCACAGATACGCTGCTGGGCGTGACCATCGTGGCGGCGCATGCGGGCGACCTCATCAGCCAGTTCACCTTGCTCATGAAGGCAGGGCTCGGCTTGAGCGCGATCACCGGCACCATCTACCCCTACCCCACGCAGGCGGAAGTCATCAAGAAGGTCGCGAACGCGTGGCGGAAGACCACCTTCACGCAGACCAAGAAGGATATTCTGAAGAAGTACTTCGCATGGATGAGATAAGGACGTCAGCCTCTAAGATGCGGGGCCTGTGCACGATGCTGTTTCTACTCGTCGCCTTACCCTTTCAAATTTCTGCACAATCTTCTTCTTCAATTCTGGAAGTCGGCAAGTTTTCTACGGCGACGGAAGGCAATGCTCCGCCGGCCGGTTGGAAGCCGCTCACCTTTAAGAAGATCGATCGCCATACGACCTACCGCTTGGTGAAGGATGAAGATGCCGTGGTGGTCAAGGCCATGAGCGAAGGGTCAGCGTCCGGTCTCACGAAGGACGTGAAGATCAATCTGAAGGAGTACCCCCTTCTGCAATGGCGATGGAAGATCGCCAACATTCTCACGAAGGGCGATGTGACGCGGAAAACGGGCGATGATTATCCGGCCCGGATCTACATCACCTTTGAGTACAATCCCGATCAACTGGGCTTCTTCGATAAAGCGAAATATGAAGCCGCGAAACTCTTCTATGGGCAATACCCGCCGCTCGCGGCCATCAACTATATCTGGGAAAGCACAACGCCCAAGGGGACCATTGTGCCGAACCCATATGCTGAGCAGGTCAAAATGATCGTGGTGGAGAGCGGGCGGGTTCTCATCAATCAATGGGTCAATGAGGAACGCAATGTGTACGAAGACTACCGAAAAGCTTTTGGAGAAGAACCCCCGATGGTCTCCGGCGTCGCGATCATGACCGACACCGACAATACCGGCGAATCGGCCATCGCCTATTATGGTGATATTGTCTTCAAAAAAGCCGAGTGATAACTGGCCTTGCTATGCGCGAATGGGTGGCGAGGAGCGGGCGTCCTGAGCCTGCTGCAAATTCTCTCAAGGAGAACCGCACGTGATTCTGGCAGGCGATATCGGCGGCACCAACACCCGACTGGCATCTTATGACGTGAAGAACAAGCGGTTGACGCCGCGTGTCGAGGAGACCTTTCCGAGCCGCGACTATGCTGGTCTGGCTGAGATCGTCCGCCGATTCGTATCCGCGCACGGACTGCATGTCACACATGCCTGCTTCGGCGCCGCGGGGCCGGTGCTAAACGGCGTCGTCAAGACCACGAATCTCCCGTGGGTCATCGACGCACAGCAACTGGCGCAGCAGCTCGCCATTCGGTCTGTCGGACTGATCAACGACCTTGAATCCAATGCCTATGGTATCGCAGAACTGCGGCCCGAAGACTTCGCCATCTTGAACGAAGGCCGGTCCGATGCGCAGGGGAACGCCGCGATCATTGCGGCGGGAACGGGACTCGGTGAAGCCGGGCTCTACTGGGACGGCATCCGGCATTGCCCCTTCGCCACGGAGGGCGGCCATGCCGATTTCGGGCCGAACAACGAGCTCCAATTAGAGTTGTTGCGCTATCTCTTCAAAGAATTCGGGCATGTGAGCTGGGAATGGGTCCTTTCAGGCCTTGGCTTGCGGAACCTGTATAAATTTCTTCGCGACACCGGACGCGGCGAGGAGCCACCGTGGCTGGCGCAGGAGCTGCGCGAGCGCGATCCGGGCGCCGTCATCACGCAGGCCGCGCTGGGCAAAAGATCCGATCTGTGCGTTCAGGCCCTCCACCTGTTCGTCTCGCTCTACGGCGCCGAAGGGGGCAACCTCGCGCTGAAGATAAAGGCCACCGGCGGTCTCTACGTGGGCGGCGGCATCGCGCCGAAGATCCTGTCGACGCTGCAGGACGGAACGTTTATGGAAGCGTTCCTTGCAAAAGGCCGTATGCGGCCGCTGCTTGAAACGATGCCCGTACGCGTCATTCTGAACGATAAGACGGCGCTGCTCGGCGCTGGCCGCTATGCCTTCCTCAAATCACTCTCAGGTGCATAGCCAAGGAAGCTCCCGCGTTTTAGTCCTTGTCTTTTCCATGACCCTTCTCACCCTTGTCATGACCTTTGCCGCGGTCTTTGTCATGGCCTTTGCCACGGCCATGTTCGCGCTGGTAATGCGGGACGTACTCGTCGTTGTACCAGCTCTCGTGCACGAAGTAGACCCTCTGGCCGCAGGCATTGTACTCCTGGCAGTGCTTTCCCCAATGCTTTTCGTGGCCCGGCGGCACGTGCAGGTAGATTGGCTGGAGCACCACGCCCACCGCCACCGGATGAATGATCACCGGCTCCGGAAAAATCAGCTGCGGCGGCCGCGGAACGTTGCCGATATCGATGTGGCCATAGAAGCCCGGTTGGCCAACGGTCACCGACACACCGACATCGGCCGCGAACACGGGAGTGGCGATCACGGCCATTGCTATTGAACACAGGAACAGAAATCGCTTCATGCTTGTTCTCCTTTCATCACTGTAAAGACGAGGCCCTAGGAAGAATAATGCCATAGAACTGCTGCCGTTGCAAAATCTTAGCAGCGAAGACAAGCAAGGGCATAAGGCGGAAAGTACGAGAAGCGTAAGTGTGGCGGAAGAACGAAAGGAGCCGCTCTTGGGGGCGGCTCCTTTCATCGTCTGCACAGT
>VBOG01000008.1 GCA_005877815.1 Nitrospirota bacterium | reverse complement strand
CGTCAACTTCCAGCCGCTGGAAAAGTTCGGCCCGCCGAAGGCCAAGGAGCCGCCGCCGGACCCCAAAATGTAGGATGTGAAGTGGTTAGCGGGTGGGGGATGAGCCGGCGTTCATGGCGCACCGGAATCCCAGGCTGTGATTGCGATTCGTGGGTTCGCTATGCAGACGGTGCGCCGACCGTAACAGCGGCGCTTCCGACTCCCATCCGGAACCGCGGATGACCTTCTGGCTGCCTGTGGCGGGGCCTTGCGGATTGCGCACAGACCCCTTCTCATAATAGTACGGGTCGTACCAATCAGCCACCCACTCCCAGACGTTGCCCTGGAGATCTTGCACGCCCTCAACGCTGGCTCCTTGAGGATGGCTTCCCACAGGTTCGAGAGCGGCGCCGTTGCGCCATTGATTCAGGTAGTTGGCTTGGGTGCGAGTCGGTTCGCTGTTGCCCCATGGAAAGCGCAATCCCGTTGTCCCGCGCGCGGCGCGTTCCCATTCGGCTTCTGTGGGCAGACGCCTGCCGGCCCACGCGCAGTACGCTTGCGCGTCGACCCAATCCACATTGACGACCGGATGGTCGGCGAACACAGCCGGAAAAGCCGGGCCTTGCCACAGGCTCAGTGTCTTATCCCGTGGATGCTCGGGAACGCGATGGCCGGTGGCTGTGATGAATTCAAGGTACCGCGCATTCGTGATTTCGAAGGTATCGAGATAAAACGCATCGAGGAGAATGCGCCGCTCCGGATATTCGTCCCGGCCGCCGTCCCGAACGCTGAGCGACGTCCCCATGATAAATTCACCGGCAGGAATCAGCGCCATCGGCGCGCCGTCCTTTCCGGTAGACATTCCGGCCCCCGCCTGCGAGACGGAGCCGGACAGTAAGGCGATGACCATGAGCATGAACGCAGATATTGAGAAGCGATACATTGAGACCTCGCGTAAAAGGGATGTCAATCATGTACCAACGGCTGATGAGAGGTGTCAAGGCGCGCACTTATTCGGAAAAGGTTGAGATGAGCAAGAGATGAGAGATTCGAAGCCGGTACGGTATGGGATCGCAGCCTGCATGAGCGTGTCCCTCATGTGGTCGGGGATAGCGTTGGCGGCCGATGCTCTCACTGACGCCCGCTCCGCGTTCGATCAACGAAAATACGAAGAGGCGCTACGAATCCTCTCCGCCCATCTCGACAAGGCTGGCGGGGATGTCAATGCCTTGGAACTGCGTGTGAGGACGTATCTGAAGCTTGGGCAGGCAGACAAGGCGGTCTCTGATTATCTCCGATGGTCCACGCAACAGGGCAGGGATGACCACTCGCTCCTGCGCGAGCTGTGCCTCAAGGTCATTGCTGGCGCGATTGGGGATATGCGGGAGCAGATGCGTGGGGCCGCCGTCACGGCCTTGAAGGAGATGGGAGGAGCCGAGACCGTCCCGGTATTCGAAGTGGCGCTGGCGGATCAGTCGGGGCTGGTGCGCGCGCTTGCGGTGGAAGGGCTTGCGCGTGAAGGCCGGGCCGCGGGGTTCAAAGCGCTCCACAAAGCGCTCCATGATCCTGCGGCGATCGTCCGCGCTGCGGTGTTAAGGGCGTTCGGCGAATCTGGAGAGCGACGTTTGATTCCGGAGATCGAACCGTTCCTGCAGGATGAGCAACCACGTGTAAAGGCGGCGGCGGCTGCGGCGTTGACGGCATTGGGTCGCGGAGAGCACATGAAAGATGTGCTCCTGGCACTCAAACATCCCAAACCAGATGAACGCGCCGCTGTGTTGCGCATTTTAGGACATTTGAAGGATGACCTCGCGGGACCGGCCATTCTATCAGCGTTAACCGATCCCGACGCGGCTGTGCGCGCGACCGCCGCCGGCGTTCTTGCCGAGCGGAAAGCGCCGGGCTCTGCGAGCGCCATCACACCATTGTTAAAAGATCCCGTCCCGCTGGTCAGGGGAGTGGCCGCAACCAGTCTCGTGAAACTTGACGGCGCCAAGGCGGCCTCTCTCATCGAACCATTGTTGATGGAAACGGTGCCGACCGTGCGGGCTGAAGTGGCGGCATCTCTCCTGCCGTTTCGGCCTGCTGTTGCGGAACCGGTCCTGCGGGAATCTCTGAGGGCGCAAGACTCAGCTGTGCGGGCCGCCGTGAGCAGGGCGCTTGCGCAGACCGGTCATGCGACCGCACTGCCCTACCTTTTAGAATTGGTGAAGGATGAAACACCGCGTCCGAGGATTGCGGCGGCGCGAGGACTGGGTCATATCAAAGACGACAATGCACTGAGTATCCTGAAGCCGCTCCTTGCCGATCCGGACGTGGCCGTTCGGGTGACGGCTGCTGGAGCCATTGGCCATCTGTTGGATCGCCTCTAACTACGCGAAATATCCCTGATTAGACATTTTTCGGTTCTCGCACGCGCTTTTATCGGATGGTACATTCCCGTCCATTTGGTAGTGTGAAGGAGTGCGTTTGACACACTGCCGAAGGAGGCCGGAAATGTTCACCTGCAAATTTGTTTCTCTGCTCGCCATTACGATCGCGCTGTTGGGACTATCTTCCCCAACATTTGCCGCCGGCAATGAACGATCTTCTGCGACTGCTGATCAGCAGGACCATCTGCTCAAAGGCGATCGCGTCGTAAAAGGGACGGTTGAAAAGGTGACCGGCGATCAAATTCAAGTGAATACCGGTGAGATGCAGCCTCGATACTTGCCGCTCACGATGGCCAAGGAGAAGAATCTACCGCCCATCAAGGAAGGTGACCAGCTGGAGATCGTGCTCAATGATCAGAACCTTGTCGTTGACTATCATCCGGTGGGAATGCCACTGAACCATCGCCGGGTGGTGGGTGAACTGGCCACAAGCATGGTGGTCGGGCACGACCGGGCGGTGATCAAGACCAAGGACGGCAAGGAGGAATCATATGAAGTCAGGCCGATGGCCCGCAGCAAAATATCGACCATCCCCATCGGATCACAAGCGGTGTTTCTCATAGATGAGGCGAATCAAATTGCGGACGTCGTGTTCGGCAATGAAATGGCAGTGGGAGCGGCGTCAGAATTTAAGGGGTCGCCGCCCAAGGGCGCCCAGAGTCGTCTTGCGGGAACGATTGTCCGGCCCTTGGAACGCGGCCGAATCTCCATCAAGACCAAGGAAGGAAAGGAACAACTCTATGAGATCAGGCCGCCGGTGCAGGATAAGCTCGCAAAGATCTCTCCGGGCGAGAAGGTGGAGTTGCTCATCGACAGTGAGAATAAGGTCGTCGACGTGGCATTTGTGAACAAAGAGAGAGGCCGCTGACACGCTGTTCAATATGTTCTTCTTGTGCGCACGCGGCGAGATTTCTCGTCGCGTGCAGCCTTCGTCTCCGAGCAGTTTGATGTGCTCTTAACGGCAACTG
>VBOG01000147.1 GCA_005877815.1 Nitrospirota bacterium | reverse complement strand
CCTGAGCGCCGGCGACCAGACCCGGCGTTCCTGCGGAGCCGAACAGCACCTCCTCCACGATGGCGTCGTTCGGCAGACTGGTCAGCGTCACCTCGACCGCAGCCGCGACGGTGGGAAGATCGGGTGCCCGGCGTGCGCCGAGCTTCTCAAGCGGCGCGGTTGCCTCCGCGCGCGCGTCGAATATGGTAAGTTGGTGGCCCGCCTTGAGGACATTGGTCGCCATGGGTCCGCCCATGTTACCGGTGCCTACGAAGCCAACGTGCATCGCTCTCTCCTTTCTGTTCAGACCGCGTCAACCTGAACTCCTTGCGAGCTCTAAGAGACGTGGAGCGGCGGCGAACGTACCAGGCTGAGCGGACGAGACCAGCGAGCCTCGCCAGCGGTTCCGAAGATCCGTCTCAAGCCGAATGTTAGACCTCATCATTTTTGCCGCAAGGCGCAGTTCCGCGGATCGCCCAGGCTTTAGCGTTAAGCGTAAATGGTCCACCAGTACGATTTCCAAAAAGATTCTGTCGCAGCCGCTCGCAGAGTGCCGTTCGATGATCTGCCGAAATACCGCGGAGATAAGCGCCAGCAGGTCCCTGGCCTTCGGTAAGCGGTTGCCAAAAATCGTCGAATGAATCGAAACCGCACGCGAAAACAATGTTTTTCACTTGGACGTCGTTGAGGCCGGCAGAAGCCCATAAAAATGTAAGTTCCTCTGCGGTGCCATAAGTGCCAGTAAGCAGTTTAACGTTGGGATCAATTACAGCCGCAGCATCCGATAGTGCATCATTCAGTTCGTTTCCCCCGGTGGTGTCCCATATTGCGGTAGCGACGACTCCGCCTGGCCGCGTTACACGGCAGATCTCCGCAGCGGCCTTAGATGGATCTGTGATAAAGCTCATGACAAGTAGAGCTAAACAGCAATCGAAAGAGGCATCAGCAAAAGGTAGCTTGTGCGCGTCGCCCTGCTCGAATTGAACTCTCGGATCGTCAGACTTTGATCGAGCGTAATCGAGAAATGCCTTGGACAAATCGATCCCGATAACCCTCGACACCCTCGGATTTTTCGCAATCGCAAACGTGAGCGCTCCAGTACCGCATCCGACATCCAGCACCTCGCCTCGAACACCGACAAAATCTACGAACAACGGCGCCAATATCTTGCTTGATCGTCCTCTCTGCCGCTCATAGGCTTCCGCGACTTCGAACATAAGCTCTCCACTGGGTTGTCAATCAGCTAATTTTTACTGACTCCAGCCTAACACAGGCGGTCTAACGCCATGAGTCAGGTGCCCGCGGATGTGCGGGACACCTGCACTCAATGGTTATACGTTTTCGCGTCAATTACAGTTGTCTTCCTGGCACCGAAGATATTCTAAATAGTCCGACTTATCTATTGTTCCGCAGTCTTCAAGCTTAGCACGTCCTTCATGGATTCCTCCGGGAATCCAATAGATCCGATGCTCCAGGGATCCAGGTGCGAGACGGAAGTCGAACGCTCCTACCGGATACTTTGACTTCATGAGTACAGGATAGACCAACCGTTCAAGAATGAAGGGGCGGCACTTCTCGATGAGGTTTTTATCGCCGCGAAAGACTAAAGACGGCAAGGGTACCGATGCCTTGGTCGGCTGCTTAAGATCAAATGGATAATACCTTACGCGGGCTCCTTTAAGCCGGGATACATCTAGTGTGGCTCTAATATCGATGTCTTCAGCCGCCGAAGCTTTTGACACAAGAACGGTGAACACCAAAATGACAGGTAAGAAAAGTTTCATAATTATATAGAGAGCACTAGAGAACACAAAAAACGTATAACGTATAGCGTTTTATCCCTAAAGCCTGGAAGCAATCAAGCTTCGGAAAGATCGCCGAAGGAACGACGGGGGGATAAAACGGGTTGGACTAAACCGCGGAGCAGCACTGCCGTTTGGACTATGGGGATTGTAAAGGCGCGCAGCAGCGCAGAGCGTGGGGCTTGGTTAGCGATACCACGGTAAGTGGGAGAAGGTTGAGATCGACGCCGATAGGTTTTCTGTGATGGCAACGGTCCCATGTGGCTAGGGGGCAACTTCTTCTGACAGGCGGACACACCGGTTCAAAGACGAGCGGTTGAGAGTCAAAGAGGCATAAGAGAGGTTGAGTTTTTCTCATGAGGAATTCCATGGAGAGATCTTTGGCAGTTCAGCCACGATAATCATCGTTCCCTGCTTACAAGAAGGACAACGACTAAGATCGATGCCGATAAGCTCCCGCAAAAGCTCGTGGGCTGATGGTTTGGGGATTTCAGGCAAAGCGGGATTAAGTCCCAAGAGTTTGCGACATTGAGGCAGGGCGAGCTTCTTGACTCGATTGGCAAGAAAGCCGAAGTGACGGATGCGCATGAAGCCATCGGGGAGCACATGGAGGAGGAAGCGGCGAATGAACTCCTGGGCATCGAGGGTCATTGTCTTTTTTCTGTCTCTATCTTTTCGATCCCGGTAGCTAAAAGTGACTAGGCCGTTTTGCACGTTGAGGATGCGGTCATTGGAGAGCGCGACGCGGTGGGTGTAGCGGCCGAGGTAATCAAGCACGGTCTGTGGAGAGCCGAACGGCTTTTTGGCATAGACGACCCAGCTCTTTTGGCGTGAAGCTTTGATCTCGTTGTTGGCCGCTGGGATTTTTCCTTTACCACAGGCCTGTTGTAACAGAGCCAGGAACTTTCCCCGAAACACCTGGCTCAGAGCTGTGACGGGAAACAGAAGGTTTGGCCGTGCTCCAATCCAGCGGCTGTGATCCAAGGACAGAGCGCCGGCGGGGATAAGACAGTGAATGTGAAAATGGTCTTTGAGGGTTTGGTCCCAGGTGTGCAGCACAGCGATGATTCCCACCGTTCCTTTAAAACGTCTACGGCCAAACTCAAGCAGCGTTTCACTGACGGCTTTAAAGAGAAGACTGAGCAGAATCTTTTTGTTGGCCAGGATCAGGCGATTCAATTCGTGCGGTAAAGTGAAGACCAGGTGATAGTAACCCACCGGCAAGAGCTCAGAGGTTTGCTTCTCCAACCACTGGGCTTTGGCCAGGGACTGGCATTTGGGACAGTGGCGGTTACGGCAGGAGTTATAAGCCGGGTGCTCAAAGCCGCAAGTGTCGCACTGCTTTAGATGCCCTCCCAATTCAGCGGTGCGGCAGACGGAAACAGCCCGCATCACCTTTTTGTGGGAGGCGGGCAAACGATGCGCACGGCGGTAGCTCTCCCCGTGGCTGCGAAAAATATCGGCCAGTTCGGGGCGCGCCTTTTTTTCTCCTGCCGCCAGCTGATGGCTGGCCAGCAGCATCACCATGCCCGGTTAAAGCGAGCAGTCCCGTAAATCGAGCAGGTCCAGGGGACTGGTGGTGGAGCCGAGCTTGGGCTGGCGAATCTGCAGATAGCGCTGGGTACTCTGCAGCGAGTTATGACCCAAGAGCGTCTTGATGGTACACAGGTCCACTCCGCCCTCTAAAAGATGCGTTGCAAAACAGTGCCTCAGCGTGTGAATGCCTTTGCCCTTTTCAACGCCGCTTTTCTGCTTGGCTAGGTTGTAGACTTTCTGTGCTGCGGTGATGTCCAGAGGGCAATTTCTGTTCTTGCCAAAGAAGACCCAGGAAACCGGTTGATAGGCCTGCTTATACCTTCTCAGCTCGCCGAGCAGGCGTTGGGAGAGAATGGTGTAGCGGTCTTTTTTACCCTTGCCCTGTTCCACGCGGATCATCATACGCTCTGGATTGATGTCACTGAGTTTGAGGTGGACCAGTTCGCTTACCCGAAGCCCCGCTGAGTAGGCTGTCATCAGTAAACAGCGATCTCTGAGCTTGATGGTGGCGCTCAGCAATCGCTCCACTTCCCTGGGACTTAACACCTCCGGCAATCGCCAGGTCCTTTTTCTGGGCGGCAAGAACAGCTGCTCTTCGTTCCATCCCAAAACTTGCTGATAGAAAAACCGTAGGCCAGAGATAGCCACGTTCTGCGAATTGGCAGATAAGCCTCGGTCTTGAAGATGCAACAGATAGGTGCGGATCTGCTCTTGCGTGAGTTGATCCGGGAATTGACGATAGTGTCTTGCCAACCCCACCATCGCTGCAATATAGGATTTCTGCGTCCTCGGCGCGAAGTTTCTCAACTTCATTTCCTCGATCATCTTGGTCCGTAGTACTCC
>VBOG01000146.1 GCA_005877815.1 Nitrospirota bacterium | reverse complement strand
CAACAACGATGATCATAAGGAAGAGGGTCGGATAACTTCACGCTTCAGAAAATTCTAACGAGGAGGATTACACCATGGATATTTCATCGAAGCGATCAAAACTCTGAGTCAAGCCCCGACAAGGCAGTCTAAGGCCTGAATTTGCTAATTCAAATTCGGCAAACAACCGGTTTTCTAAAATGCATCGTGAGACACCAGGAGGATACAACATGAAGAATCAACTAAGGCGACTGAAACCAGGCAGATTGATTTTCATCGGCCTGCTAAGTTTGATACTAGCGAGCGCTTCGGTCTCGTGGGCGCAGATCGTTGTTGCCACATTGGCCGACAGCGGACCTGGTAGTTTAAGGCAGGCGATCATAGACGCGAATACGAACGGGGGACCAGACGTGATTACGTTTGTTCCGGGGTTGGCCGGCGTTATTTTGCTGTAGACATCATTTCCGAACTTGACTGGTACAGGTGACACAATTGATGGAACTGGAGCCGGCGTGGTTTTAGACGGATCGGCGTTGGCCGCCAGAAGCGTGGGGCTTAACGTTAGACGCAGCAATTATACAATTCGGGGTCTAACCATCCAGAATTTTCCGAATGACGGCATAAGGGTTGAAACACCGCCTCCTCCGACAACCGTTCTGACTGTGACCGGTGCTGTAATCGATGGCAACACTCTCCTTAGAAACGGTACCCGCGGCATTCACGTCATCGGTGGAATAGGCCCTGGAAAGACGGTGAGTGCGACGGTCACAAATAACACGCTCGAGGATAACGTTAGGGGCATGCAAGTACTCGGGAACACAAACACTCCCGGCGATCCGGGAGGTAATACGGTCACGGCCTTGCTCGATGCCAACACCTTGAGGAGAAGTGTAACCGAGGGCATTGTTATTCTTGGCGGGAACGTTGCGGGATCTAATAACAGCGTTACCGCGACGTTTTCCAACAATGTCGTCAAGGAAAATGGAGATGAAGGCATCGTAGCGGCTGGGTGCGCTACTTCCAGCACGGGCTCGAACAATTCTGTTAACGTTGCGATCATCGACAACACCGTTAAAGACCATCCGACTTCAGGTATCGCAGTTACTGGTGGTGGCCTGTCGTCATGTGTTGGTAACACCGTTCAATTTGAAATTTCCGGCAACAACGTGGTCGGTAATAAAACTCAGAACATCGTCGTCAGCGGAGGCTCTGGTACGGGTCACGACGTGCAGGGAATCGTTACGGGAAATTCCGCGAAGAATAGCCCGGAAGGCGAAGGTATCACTGTTTCGGGTGGTTCCGGAACTGGAAACCTGGTGCACGATATCACGGTGTCAGCCAATCAAGTGAGCGGTAATTTCAATCGCGGAATCTTGATCAGCGGCGGGAGTAATTCTGTAAACGCTGTACTTGATGGCATAGACGTGCTCGCGAACCACGTGCGTAAAAACGGAGATCAAGGAATCCTGATAACTCTCAAACAAAAACGGTACTCGGGGCATAATCGTAACGAGGGGCACCACATTATCGGCCTTACCACCGATAATTTCACTCGCAGGTGTCAGCAATAATACGGCGAGTGACAACGTCGATGACGGGATACTTATTGCGTCGAATATTCCGGGCTCAGGCACTACACCAGTATCGGGAAACCGGGCAGACAGGAACGGCGTAGATGGAATCGACATCAATTCTACAGGGTACGTCGTATCGAACAATACCGCTTCCAGAAACACGGTAGACGGCATCAACCTGGGAGGAAATGCCGACGGAGGTGGAAATGTTGCTAGGAACAACGGGTCGTGTAACACGCCGCTGCCGGCGAGTTGTCTTTAGGATCTAAAGCTGTGGTTAGTCAGATTCTAATGATCTAACAGTCTGACTACCGCCACCGATGAAATTAGTCACAGCCCTGGGTGGTTTCGTGGGCTGGCAGACAAGGGCCGCTGAATCTCAGCGGCCCTTCGTGTTTGAGCGTCCCCTCAGGAATCTGGCC
>VBOG01000145.1:1273-3066 GCA_005877815.1 Nitrospirota bacterium | reverse complement strand
GATGTTTCGAATTCTAGCGAAATGGGCGGCTGTCGTTTTCGTCGGTGCGTTCACGTTGCAATTATTGGCGTATCATGTGTGGTGGGAATTGACAGTGCTCTGGCTTTCCATCGGCGCAGCTTTCCTTTTCGTAGAATTGCGCGGGGCCGGACCGGAGCTGGCCTGGCTAAACAACCTGAAATCGTTAGGACGACCAAAGCCAAGGCTTCATGTCGTCCAAAAATCAACTTCTCAGCGCGTGGTCGAACCGGATGATGTTTACGCTTCCGTCGATCCAATTCTTGATAAAATCTCCAAGTCGGGCATTGGCAGTTTGACCGACGCGGAGCGGCGTCAACTGGATCGGGCGCGGAAACGTCTTCTCAAAGAATCCAAGTGAGCGAACGCAGCAAGCGTCGTCTCAAGTTCAGCATTATTATTCCGTCAAGGCAGGAGGCGCAGAATCTTGCCAACTGAGTTTGCATCCAAATTAATGCGAGCAGACCGAATTGCGCGTCACTCCACCCGCAGCGTTTCGAGAAATCCCTTGACCGTGTCGACGCGAAGGAGTTGCTCGCGTATCGCATCGTCTTTAAGCAGTCGGGCCAGGGCGCCCACGCACACCAAATAATCACTTACCAATTTTTGAGGCACGCCGATGAGAAATATGAGGTGGGCACGTTCGCCTTTTTTTCCAAACGAAATACCGGCGCGGCTGCGGCCGATTCCGAGAACAATTTTTTCCACCAGATCCGTTCGAGCATGAGGAAAAGTAACCCCGTGCTCAACTACGCTGGGATTCGCACGCTCGCGAGCGAGCACTTGTTCAAGAAAAATTTCCGGCTCTCTGACCTGCTCGTTAGCCGCGAAAAGTTGGACGAGTTTGCGAATTGCGTTTTCCTGCGTCCGCGTCCGCAGTTCGAGGTCGACATGTTTTTCATCAAGCAGGTCGGCGAGCAGAATAGGCATGAGGAGGATTTGTTGGATTCTCTTGGGAAAGCAGTTATCCAGTTAACCGACCAGCCGTGGCAACTGAAAACACTCCGCCCGTAACGACCGAGGAGGCAACCGTTTCGCTGCAGCGAAGCATATACGATCCGGGCTATGTCAATGCGATGTCGCATTTTTATCGCGGCGAAATGGGCCGCATCATGGTTTGGCGGCAACGGCTGGATATCACGACCAACTGGGCGATTACCAGCAGCACCGCCATCATTACGATCGCATTTGCCAATCGCGACGTGCCGCACATTATTTTCTTTTTTAATCTCGCGATCGTCTGGGCAATGCTTTGGATCGAAGCGCGGCGTTATCGTTTTTACGATGCATTTCGTGCGCGCGTCCGCATGCTCGAAGCACATTTCCTCGTCCCGATGGTGATGGAGAACCGGCAAATGCTGCAGGGCGAATGGAAAAAACTCGTCTGCGAAGATCTCATCTTACCTTGCTTCAAGATCAGCAAGCTGGAAGCGGTCGGGCGCAGGTTGAAGCGTAATTACGTTTTCATTTTCATTCTCATCATGGTCGCGTGGGTCACAAAGATTTTTTTGCACGCCCCCACGGCCATGGACAGTGTGCCCGCTTTTTACCGCGCCCTGCGCGTCGGGCACATCCCGGCGTGGTTGGTCGCGTTCATCTTTGTTGGAACCCTCATCAGCGTGATCACGATAACCATTTACGTAAGCAAGAAATCCTCCGGAAAAATCTCAGAATTCGGCACGCATCGCTCACTCTGGCGGATCTGAAGGAAGTTGATAGTTGAGAGTTGATGGTTGAGAGATCGGCAATGGGTGAAATGTCGATCAATTACCAAC
>VBOG01000145.1:0-1170 GCA_005877815.1 Nitrospirota bacterium | reverse complement strand
CGGGGGCAGGGCGCGCGAACGGCAGCGCAAATTTTCGAGAAGAATTGGGGGACCTTCTGTTACTCATTGTTATGCACGCCGAAATCGCGCACGAAGCCGGCCGCTTCGACATCGACGATATTCTCATTGATGTGACGGAGAAACTGATTCGTCGGCACCCTCATGTCTTCGGAAAGAGCGATGCACGCGATAGCGGGGCGGTTTTAAAACAGTGGGAAGCGATCAAGCGCGAAGAGAAGAAAAAGATAGACCGCCATTATCTTGATGGTCTTCCCGCAGCGCTCCCTGCGTTGGTCCGTGCGCAAAAAGCGCAAAGCAAAGTTGCGCGGGTCAATTTCGATTGGAGCGAGTTGCGCGATGTGATCGTGAAAGTCGAAGAAGAACTCGACGAAGCAAAATCGGCAATCGCGTCCCGAGATCGACAACGGAGTGGGCGGGAGCCGAGCGGCGTGGGCGGCAGGCCCGAAGGATTGACCAGCGGGATGCGAGTCAATCGATCGATAGAGGATGAAATCGGCGATCTGCTTTT
This sequence comes from Nitrospirota bacterium, assembly GCA_005877815.1. Taxonomy (GTDB): domain Bacteria; phylum Nitrospirota; class Nitrospiria; order Nitrospirales; family NS-4; genus NS-4. The sequence continues at coordinate 641 of VBOG01000145.1, read as the reverse complement.
CGCCGTGGTTAACCTGGCACGCAAATGCAAACTCGATGCGGAGATGGCGCTGCAAAAAGCCACGGATAAATTTGTGGTAAGATTCAATCGTCTGGAAGACGAGTTGCAATCGAAAGGCAAGCGGCTCGGGGATGTCGATCTTGCCGAACTAGATCAGATTTGGAATCGCATCAAGAAAACGCCGAACGCCCAACGTCCAACGCCCAACGCCGAATGATTCAGAGTTCGATATTGGACGTTCGGCGTTCAGCGTTGGGCGTTTGCTTCCGCTTACTCTTTGGCCATATTCCCCGTCCCGATGTCGATCCTGATTAATCTACTTTTGGCAATTTGGGGACTGGTGGCAGTGCTCATGATGCTGGTGATCCTGATGCAGCGACCGAAGAGCGAAGGTCTGGGCGCAGCATTTGGTGGCGGGGTTACGGAAAATATCTTCGGCGCGCAAACAACGAATGTTTTGACCAAATTTACGGCGTGGCTCGCCGGTTTTTTTTTCGTGCTTACGTTTGCCTTGTCCATTCTCTATGCGCATAAGAGTTCAGGCGACAGCGCACTTCGGCGCGAGCTGCTGAAAACACAGGCCGCCGCGCCAGTGTCTCCATCGCCTGCTACTGCTCGACCCTCGCCAGGTTCCTCCCCAG
>VBOG01000144.1 GCA_005877815.1 Nitrospirota bacterium | reverse complement strand
AATGTAGATTGTCAAAACTGCATAGTCGTTGGCCCGTCCCCCGGCTGCTTCAACCGCTGTCTTGAGATTTTGCATGACCTGGCTAAACTGCGCCACCAAATCTCCCCTACCTACGACTTCGCCGTTGGCATCGAACGGTGCCTGCCCGGCAACGTGAATAATTTTTCCACCCGTAATCTTGGCCACATGAGCGTAGCCGACTGGAGACTCCAAGCCCTCGGGGTTCAATAGTTCAAACGGCATCTAAGCTCCCTCTCCGGTCGTTAACGGAGTCCAATAGTTGATGAAGCTTCTCATCTCGCCGACCACATCTTCCGAGGCCGCCACATAGGGAAGAATAATTCGTGTCGCGCCGGCGGCTCTATAAGGTGCAATTTGTTCAACAACCTCCGCCGCGGAAGTGGCAGCCACCAAAGGTAAGCCATCGAAGAGCCGGTCCGTGATCAATTTTCGCGCGGCGTGAAATCCACCCGACTTCCACGCCGAACGCATCGCTTCAACTTCGGATGCGAAACCCATGCGTCCCAGGAGATCGCGGTAGTAGTCTGCCAGCGCATAATATGTAAGCGCATGACTCAATGCTTCACGGGCCGCATCGTAAGTGTGGGCGATGGAGCATCGGATCTTGCAGATGATCTCCATGGCAGCCGGGTCCTTTCGGGCCTCTCGAGCCCCTTGCCTAACTGCGTCAGCGATTCGCCGGATCTCAGCGGGATTGGCCATGTTGATCAAAACACCGTCGGTGATGGTACCCGCCAATCGACTCATCTGTGGACCGAAAGCCGCCAAGTAGACTGGAATCGGGCTCATCGCGGGTTTGAATGCCATTTTGAAACCATGAGAGGTGAAATATCTCCCGTCAAAATCGAGCTTCTCTCCTCTCACCCCGCGCCGCACGATTTCGAGATATTCTTGGAGGCGACTCATGGGATGGTCCATGGTAACCCCATGCCATTTTGCGATGGTCGGGTTGGATACGCCTATGCCGAGCAGAAAGCGGCCTCGAGATAGTTCGTCGAGTCCAACGGCTTGAAGCGCCAGGGTCGCCGGCGTCCGCCCAAGAATGTGGTATACCGCGGAGCCGATCTTCATTCGGTTCGTGACGGCAGCAACGGCAGACAACATGACCGTCGGATCTTTGTTGTTAGCTTCACCGCCCCAGACGCAACCGAACCCGTGCGCCTCTGCCGACCGAGCGAGCTCCGGTATAGCATCCATGGGCAGCTGGGCGCCTGAATTAAATTCGATATCGATTTGCATCGCCGGCACTCAAAGTCAAACCATCGGCAGAATAAACATTCAGCCCTTCCGCATCACAAGTAGCTCGTCGGTAAATTAGTCTTCAAGATCTCGATCTTCTCCGTCTTCTCGATGTAACGTATGAAGCGGTACTTATTTTCTATTTCATCCATCGGATATGGCGAAACCTCGATCCGCCCGGTTTCAACCTTCGCGCCGATAAAAGTTAGCTGGCGTTCCGCCAGCGCGCGCGACACGGCTTCAGCAAAAGATTCGACTGAATGCGCCCAAAGAGTATGCTGGATTCCTGCCGCACGGGCCATGGCGACTAAATCCGCGCCGTGGGCGGTAGCGGTTTCTCCGCAGCCCGACGCTTCATAGACCTGGTTATCGAAGACTATATGAATGAGATTCGTTGGATTCATCCGCGCTATGGTCGGGAGCGAGCAGAGATTCATCAATAAAGATCCATCTCCGTCAAGCGCGATCACCTTGCGCTGCGGCAAACCCAGAGCCATGCCCAGCGCGATGGAAGAGCAGAGCCCCAACGTTCTAACGCGAAAATTCCCGTCGCCGGGTCGAAGGGCGTTCCACTCTAACGTCGTCGCCCCAGCGGAACTCACGACTAAAGCATCCTTCGCTTCACCGGATAACGCCTTCAAGCAATCAAATCGTCTCATCGCTTTCTACTTCCGCTCGTTGATTTGGAGAGGACATTGAGAGGTTGTGGGTCTCAAATAGCGCCTGCGGCAGGCCGGCGGCCCAGAACTTCCTTGGTGAGCAAAAGCGCCACCGGCCGCTTGGAATCTTCGGCCAGGACTTGGGCTCGTTGGATCACTTCCTTTGCTTGTGCAAGTTCGCGCAACGTGTAGAAACGGATGCCCATTGCATTCAATACCGGCTCAGTCATACCGCCGCTCGTGCTGAATGTGCGATCGCCGATATCCCCCGCGTAATAGATCATCAGCAGAAGGGGAATCTGGTATTGCAGTAAAGTGCTGACGATGGCGTTGTTGCTATTGAAGAAGCCCCCGTTTTGCATGACAACCGCGCACTTCTTGCCGACGAGATAAGCCCCGGCACAGATGCCTATTCCTCTTCCTCCCGACATAACGGCACGTGAATGACGTCCCGATCCTGCTCGATCAAGCGCAAAAGCTCCGCCAGATTGATGTCCGGTAAGCTGGCTATCAGATTGATGCCGGCTTCTTTTAATCCGCTCAGTATGGTTCTTGCTGCTGCGTCTACCTTCAATCGATCTTTCCGCTTCTGATTGATAAACCCGCTTAACACCAAACTGCCGGCAGATCAACCGGGGTTCTTTGCGCCAATGGCACTTTTCCTTTCGGGAAAATCTTAGTATAAAGTCCTCGTAAACTCGCCGCATTCAAAGAGCGAAAGGATCAACAGACTCGGACAAACAGCCAGAAAGGAGAAAAAAATGATCAAACTTTACGATTTTAAATCGTCGCCTAACTGTCAACGGGTCAAGGTCGTCTTGGCGGAAAAGAATCTGCCATACGATATAGTTCCCATCGATCTGAGAAAGGGCGAGCAAAAGACGCCCGAATACCTGAAGCTCAATCCCTACGGTAAAGTTCCCGTCCTGACAGATGACTCTACCGTACTCTACGAGTCCTGCATCATCAACGAGTATTTGAACGAAAAATACCCAAATCCGTCCCTCATGCCCGCCGATTTGGAGAAACGGGCAAAGGTGCGTATCCTGATCGATTACGGAATGGCTCACTTGGACGGGCCTTATCAGAAACTCCGCATGGAACTGATGAAGGAGCCAAAGGAACAAAATGCGCAGGTCATTGATGCGGCCAAAAGCGAGCTACGTAAGCTTTTACAACATCTGGAGAATGAAATTGGCGACCAACCGTATTTATGCGGCGACTTCTCTTTGGTAGACGCCGCGCTGATACCACGTTTCACGCGCCTCGAGGGTTTCGGTGTGCTTCCCGATTCCTCGCTGCCGCGTCTGGGCAAATATCTTCACAGGATGAAAGAGCGACCGTCGGTAAAAACGATTCTTTAGAAATTACAGACGGATGTTGTCCTCTTCTGTATTCACGGTGATCTAACCACGCATGGAGAAGC
>VBOG01000022.1:8464-8909 GCA_005877815.1 Nitrospirota bacterium | reverse complement strand
CCTGACTATGTGAAATTGGCAATCGCCGCTTCCCCGCGGCGGCGGTGGAACCGGCATCCGCCAGTGTCTGTCTCGTTCGTAGATTTTTTTTCCGGCTGTCGCCATTACATTATTCTCCGGATTTGACTTTGAACTCTTGGCAGAAGCGTAGAACGCTCATAAGCACGGGGTGGACGTTTGTCAAGCGGCTTGACGGCCTGAAGGGCCGTGCTTAGCTTGTCATCGTAAGGAGGTAACAACTATGGAACTAGTAAGATGGGAACCATTTGCGGGTTTTGGCAACCTTCGTTCTGTGTTTAACGACCTACTCGATGAGAACTTCGATCGCTCCTCGGCACGGCCGAGTACAGCGAAGTGGTATCCTGCGGTAGAAGTTTTGGAAAGCAAGGAGTCGTCTCTAATTCGCGCGGAGCTTCCTGGAATGAAAAGGGAAGACATCAAAGTG
>VBOG01000022.1:7739-8355 GCA_005877815.1 Nitrospirota bacterium | reverse complement strand
GGCATCGAAGCCACCTACAAAGACGGTATCCTCGAGATACGCGTGCCGAAGGCAGAAGAGGCCAAGCCGCGACAGATCGAAATAAGCGTGCATTAACAGGTTGCCAAATCGCAAGACAAAAAGGGAGGCGATTCGCCTCCCTTTTTTAATCTTCCCTTAAAATTCAAAATTCGTCTCGCGCTGTTTGGGGTATTCGCGTGGCTTGTTTACCTATGCCGGCAGGTCGGTGAGGTGCGGAATATTACCGCTACACCATATACTGCCTCCTGCGTGACGCTTGGCTCAAAATCTTGCTGTGGCGGTATTGTGTTCGCTGCCTGAACCGGCAGTAGGAAATGGAGTAACATCTGTTGACCTGAACCATTTGTGTACCATCCGCTTCGTAATTCGTACCCAAAAACTCTCTTCAAAACCTCAATAGCTTCGCCTTTCGAAAACTCCTGAAAAATGTCTTCTTTGGTTTTACCCGTCTTTTTCCGAGCTTGTTCTCGGTCCGATTTCTTTGATCTCGAAGATATTTGATACTTTTAACCAATCGTTATCCGACGATCGGCCGGTTCGGGTCTTTTACTCGTGATGTTGGTGAGATTGAATGGTTAACGAAAGCCGAATCTCA
>VBOG01000022.1:0-7716 GCA_005877815.1 Nitrospirota bacterium | reverse complement strand
TGTGGATCTGAGGGTCAGCAGCCTGTTCATTCAGGCGCACAACTGTCTGAAATGCCGTGCTCGTCACCTGCATCATTAGCATATATTTGCCGTATTTATGACCTGCATATATGAGATGAATTGGTGTAAAGGATTCACCACCGAGCAGCACGTGATGCCGCTTGGATTGGGGTGCGATCAAGCAATTTTACCAAAAGGAATCGTCTGTGACAGCTGTAATCACTATCTGGGAAAACACGTCGAAAGCGACTTCATGCGATCTATTCCAATCAGCTTCTCTCTTACCTATGCAGGGATAAGTAACCGAAAGCGGAAATCTCGCATTATAGAAGACGACCAGGGGAATACACTAATCTCCCATGGTAAAAGAATGGTCTACCGTACTTACAACGGTGAATCCGTGCTGCACGATAAGAAAGAAATCACATTCGATTTAGCTTACAAAACGGAAACATTGGCGGCGCATGGTAAAGCCACCAACCGGTTTATTCATAAACTGTTTATCGAGATGATTGCATTGACAGCTTTAGAAGCAAGGCAAAACCCGATTCAAGCTGTTAGAAAAGTAGATCCCAGTGGGATTGTGCGCCGGTACGTTAGGTCTCCTGCAAAGAATGCGTTTAGACCCTTTGCGTATCGGCATCAGTTAAGGGCCGACAGGGACTTTTGGTCTCGTCCGTTCAGAGTAGGGCAACAAACGGTCGGGGGCGTTCAATTGTTTTTTGCTGAGATATTACTTGCTGGTTACTGGATACCTCTAAGTGGACATCCGGATGACATTCGAAAAGTACTGGCGACAAAGAGGGCGAAAAACTTCTCGGCCCAGTTTGATGCGGCCAACCCGATCATATTCACATAGCTGAATCCTTCCAGGCTTATTGAATACGGTCTACGATGGTGAGGATTACGACTTTGGATTACGGCGCCCATCTTCCCGTCATTGATTTCGGATTCCACAAGTTTTCATTAGAGTGGTTATCCGCGTACGTGCGGACAGCTCGGGACTTGGGCTTCAAAGCCCTATCGACGAACGATCACTTGATCCATTCTCGCCCGTGGCTCGATGCGCCGACCGCTCTTGCTGCAATCCTCTCTCATAGCGGAAACATAGCTGTCGGCACGAGCGTGATCCTTCCGATCGTGCGCGGGCCGGTGCAAATAGCAAAGGCCCTGGCTGCCATCGATATACTCTCCAACGGCAGGCTCTTCGTCGGCCTAGGTCCGGGATCTTCGGCTCGCGACTATGAGATCGTTTCGCTTAATTACGACGAACGCTGGAAGAGGTTCGATGAAGCGATCCAGGTTTTGCGCTCGCTGTGGAGCGGCGACAGCATCGGCTTTACCGGACGTTTTTACTCGACAGCGGGAATCGATCTCGAACCCAAACCGCTACAAAAACCAAGCCCGCCGATCTGGATCGGTAGCTGGGGTTCAGATGCCGGCTTGCGCCGGGTCGCGCGACTCGGAGATGGATGGCTCGCCTCGGCGTATAACACGATGCCGGACCAATTCGCTGCCGCTTTAGCAAAACTGCGGGACCAGCTCAAGATTTTCGGCAAAGATCCGGCAAGCTTCCCGAACTCGCTGGCAACCATGTTCATGTACATCAGCGAAGACAACTCCGAGACTGAGCGGGTTTTGTCTGAAACGCTCACGGCGCTGCTAAATCGGCCCGTTGATCAGCTCCGCGAGCGGCTTCTCGTCGGCTCGCCGGAGGTCTGCGCGGAAAAACTCGCCGCGTATAAAGCCGTCGGTGTTCAGCGCATCTTTATATGGCCGATAAAAGACGAGATTGAGCAGCTGACGATTTTTCAACAGAAGGTAGCGCCGCTGGTCGATCGATGAGGCACAGGGGTAATCAAGGAAAATCGCGCAGACCGACATTTGACGATGATCACCCTCGAGCGCGTTACTCCACAGAACGCGATGATTTCTAAGACGTGCGCCGGCGCGCTTTACGCGCGGCTATGAGATTTTCCTGAACGCAGGATGAATGCGTTAAATTCATGCTGAAACCCCGACCTGCGGAACTAGGAGCGCTGCGTCAACCATTCGTAGTAGCCTCCGACGCCGTTTAGGACGTACTGTACCGCGAGCGCCGCAAGCACGATCCCCAAGACGCGCGTAATGATCCGCACCTTCCCTTCGCCTAAACGGGCCATCAGCCGCTCGCCGCCGTACAAGACACACCAGCTGATCAGATAAACGCCGGCGCTGACCAGCGCGAGCGTCCCTATGCGGGTAAGGTTCGCGCCAGCTTGGTTGGCGAGCAGCAAGATCGTGGTGATCGTGCCCGGGCCTGAAAGTAAAGGGATCGCCAGGGGAAAAATCGCGATGTCCTCTCCGATCGCACCTTTTTCGTCGCGCTCTGGAGATTGGAGGCCCGGCCGCTGCCCGAACAGCATCGGCAACGATGCGATGAACAGCAAAATTCCCCCGCTGATAGCAAACGCGTACACGGTCACCCCCAGATAGGAAAGCAGGGCGTGACCGCCCAATAGAAAAAACAGTGTGACACCGAAAGCAATAAACAGTGCCCGCGCCAAAGTTTTGCGCCGCTCCAAGACCCCCATCTCACCGGTTAAAGCGACAAAGCTCGGCGCGACCCCCAGCGGATCAACGACAACGAACAGCGTCACCAAAGCCTTAAGACCGAACTGCAGGAGGCTTTCGTCCATGGTTGCGTGAGTATTAGATTTTCGCTTGCAAAGCTCAACCCGCGCCTCTTGCCTAGACTCTCCTCCCGGCGCACCGATAGGCCATTATCAATAACTTGAATTGCTTGGAGCCGTCAGGGATCGCTATTCGTTAGGCCATACACTTCATGAGAAGTTCCGAGCTATCGTTGCGCTTGGCGCGACCGTCAGAGGCTACCAGCGTCGCCAATTTCTCGCGGGATTTAATAATTGAATAGGGTCTTCTGCAGGTAGTTTGCAGAGGGTCAGTAATGACTTATTTGTCAATCTGATGAAGCAGTTCGAGATCCCAAGCCGCGGGTGCAACTTGGGTACTTGCGCGTGTCTGGTGCGCCATGAAGGCAATTGATATTGCGAGACAGAAAAGAAGATTGCTGAAGGTTCAATCGCGATGCATCCATGGTGAGCCGGCTCGATGGCGCCCGCCGCAACCGTGAACCTGAGTGACCGCGTGCAGCAGTTTTTCAAACCGTATCTGCATCCGCCGGTCGGCGCGCAAACCCTTCCAAACGTGACCTTCATGCAACCGATCTTGATGTTTGTTGCTTGAGTCGGCGCAGTTGCGGAAGGACATCGCGACCATAACCCTCGAGAAACGCGCGTTGGTTCGGCCCCGCCGAATGGAAGAAGAGATGATCGAAGCCGAGATCGATATAACGCTGCGCGAACTTGATGTGGACTTCTGGATCAGCCGAGATGCACACTGCCTGCTTTATCGTGTCGGCGCCCACGGCCTTCCCGTTTTCCTCGGACATCTTTGGCGTATAAATTCTTTCGGTAAAGAGCGCCGGCACAAAGACCCCTGCCCAGTAGGCCTTTCGGTATTCGATGGCTTTCTTTTCGTCATTCGTGTAATCGACAGCGAGCTCTACCATTCGTGGCATGCGCGATGAATCTTTGCCCGCTTCTTTTGCGCCAGTCTCAAAGTTCTCAAACATCTCGTGATAGGTGGCAGGCTCTTCTCCCCCGACGGTAATTAGCCCGTCACTGTGCTTACCGGCAAACCGCGCGCTGTTGGGAACCATGCTTGAAACGTAAAGCGGAATGGGTTCGCTCGGTCGCGTATAGAGCTTTGCCTGCCGCGTCTGATAGTAAAGACCCTTGTGTGTGACTTTCTCGCCGGTCCAAAGCGCGCGAATCAACTCGATCGCCTCCCCCATCCGCGCGCGGCGAATGTTGTACTCAGGCCATTGACCGGTCGCGGAATATTCGTTCAGCGCTTCGCCCGTTCCGACGCCAAGAAAAAATCGTTTGGGCGCCAGGCAGGCGATCGTGGCAGCGGCTTGCGCAACGACGGCGGGGTGATACCTCAAGATGGGACAGGTGACGCCTGTACCCATGGCGATCTTTTTCGTCTTAGCGGCCGCTGCTCCCAGCCAGCTCCAAACAAAACAGGCCTGCCCTTTTTCGTTCCAGGGATGAAAGTGATCGCTGACGTCAATGGAATCAAAACCGGTCTCTTCCGCTGCGATCGCGTAGTCGAGCAATTCGTCCGGCGGATATTGCTCCGTTCCAGCCTTCCAACCCAACTGCAACATAGTCGCCTCCGCTTGATTTTAAATCGCGCCAAGCCCTCAGCCAACGCCAACGCGCTGCTCTTCAGCTTGCGTTCTTAACTCCGCGAATAGCGCGATCATTTCGCGGTTGAACGCCGGAAGATCCTTCGGTTGCCGGCTGCTGACCCAGTTGCGGTCTCGGATCACCTCCCGGTCCTCCCACGTTGCGCCGGCATTGCAGATGTCATCTCGGATCGTGTGATAGCTCGTGAGTTTTCTCCCCTTTACCAATCCTGCGGAAACCAGCAGCCACGGTCCATGGCAGATGACTGCCAGCGGCTTTCCCTGCCGATCCATGGTCCTGACAAATTCTTGCGCCTTCTCATCAACTCGCAAAGCGTCCGCGTTCAACGCTCCACCAGGAAGCACCACGGCATCGAATTCCCGCGGATCAGCTTGTCCCAGCGTCAGGTCTACGGGGAACGTGTCAGCCTTTTCATCATGGTTCATACCCTGAACCCGGCCGCTTTTCGGCGCGATGATTGTGGTCGTCGCTCCGGCCTCCTGCAATGCCTTTTTTGGTTCCGTTAGCTCTACCTGCTCGAAATCGTCCGTTACCACGATGGCAACACGCATTCCGCGCACATTCTTTTCAGCCATTATCTTCTCCTTAAGATAAGAATTTGCTTTTTCATCCTCGCTCTCTCTTGTCGATCTATTTTCCTGTCCGACAACCGGAACAATCGTCTGCAAGAAGTTCCGTTTTCGGAATGCTACTCGACGCAGCGCGTTGCATATTCCTATCGGATCCGACCTCTCGCTTGTAAATTTTGCAAAATGCATGCCTTTAAATTTTCACGTACCCAACGGCAGGCGACCGCGCGGCAGAATGAGAAGGAGATTTTTCTTTTCTCTTGTCAGATCGCCTTAAGCGCGTCACGTACGTGAAGAAGAAAAAGGCCTTGAAAAACGAGAAAGGGTCAGGAAGAAGAGAACCCAAACCGCTAAGGCGAATCCCGTTATTCCGCCGGGATGAAAATTACGACCACACCCAAACTGTCCAGGGTGCGTCCGTCCACGGCTCCACTGGCGTCCAGATTATGCTGTTTCTGATAATCACGCAGGGCTGCCTTTGTCTGACTGTTGTATTCTCCATTTATCGATCCCGGGTCGAATCCTTGGGCCTTTAAAGACTGCTGCACCATACGCATATCATCCTTGGACATCCGCGCCTCAAACTGTTTTTCCGACACGGCATTTTCGAGACGCCTGCTTTGACCGCGAAGCGATCCCGACACTAGACCGATGCTTCCTGACAGAATCACAGCCGTCAGTATGATTTTTGTATTCTTCATCGCTGCCTCCTTTTGGTCTCGGATAGTTTCGGACAGCAAGAGCGAGGCCAGATGCCAATGTGTAGAGGCTTCGTCTGCAAACGACGTTCGGTGCTCGCGAGCTATCGTAAATTTGCGGATTATCGTGAGCGGGCAACGAACGTCTTCGGGCGTAGCATCGACGGTAGCGTTTTTGCGTAGATCAACCAGACAATGAGACTAGGAAAGGGCAAGGCTATGAGACTTGAAACTATTGGGCGGAGGAACATGCAACTTTTGAGACTTAGGCGAGAAAAGCAGGGAGACCGGGAGATGCAGTTTCGGTGGCTCCGAGGTTCCGTGTTGGCTATATGCGTTGTCGCGGGCGTTGTCGGCTGTGCGGCGTCAACCAAGATCGTCAATGAATGGACCAATTCTGAATATGCCTCGCCGCGCTTCAAGAGGACCTTGGTAATCGCGGTGAGCAAGCAACCTGGGATCCTGCGCACGTTTGAAGACGAATTCGTCGCCAAACTGAAGGCAACGGGTGTAATGCGGTGCCCAGCTATCGCTACATTCCAGAAGACGGTCAGGCTGCCGAGGCGCGCCTGACGGAGGCGGTGAAGCAGGCCGGTGCGGACGCGGCATTTATCACACGGTTGGTCCGGGTGGAGAAGAAGACCGAAGTTACGCCGGGCTTCTATCAGCCCGCTCCCGCGGTGACCTTTGGGTTTTATCCCGGATATTCTGCTGCCTGGCTCGGCTATTACGATCCCCCGACCATCTATCAGCGTGATATCTACATCTCTGAGACGAGCCTGTATGACTTGACAAAAAACCAACTCGTGTGGAGCGGCACTGTGCAAACCGTCGATCCCTCGGACATCGACAAAGAAATCAAGCGCTACGTGGATACCGTCATTGAGGCGCTCAAAAGCAAAAATCTCCTACCATCGAAATGATTCGGGGATCGTGCCTGGATATCTAAATGGTCTTTCGATCAATGGGGTAAGGCTCAGGGTCAGATCATTTTTTTTCTTTGACTTTCTATCTTCCACGGAATGATCATGTCTCGAACGTCAGAAGCAAAGGGACGTGTTCACCGTTTCCTCAGTCGCCGCCGTTCAGTAGCCCTCTTGATCCAAGCTGACTTTACCTCTGAAGAAGCGATACAGAAATATGAAATAGCCGATGGCGAGGGCGATTCCGAGGAGCCACCATATCAAGCCCACGCTCAAGCTATAGCCCCGGTCTTGGCGTTGTGGATCGTGAGGCTGTATGCCAGATCAGTGCTTACCGGCAGAAGGATTGGGTACGTCGCGAACGCCGCGCCGCCGAGCGTTTATCCGATAGAGAGGTATTAGTGGCGGTGTAGGCGGCGAAGGGAATCGAGTTCAATGCCTGGGTTTTGCGGATTTCATAACGCAGACGGTAGGCCGTCCATGCGGAGCATAAGAACATCGGAAATCACTGCGTCGATCTTCTCATGCTGCAAAGTCTGAAGCGCGGTAAGTCCGTCTTCACTTTCGACGACGGTGTGACCTTCGGTGCCGAGGACGGCCCGCCAAACCTTCCGGTTTATTGCATCGTCGTCAACGATCAGAACCTTCATGGTTTGCGTTGCCTATCAGCTGTTAGCTGCTTGCAGATTTGCGTCGTCTGTCTGCTCAGAGCGCCGGTCGAAGGGCAGGGTGAATGTAAGAGTCGTGCCTTTTCCCTCTTCGCTCTCCGCCCAAATCCGGCCGCCGTGTGCTTCCACGATCATCTTGCAGATGACTAGTCCCAGGCCGGTTCCCTTCTGTGCGGAAAGGGTTGCGCTGCTGGCCTGGCGGTATTTCTGAAAGAGATTCGCGATCTCATTTTTCGCAATGCCGACGCCGCTGTCTTCAACCTGGACCATCACTCCCGCGCCATTTTCGGGGCGAACTCGGATCTGGATCGCGCCCCCTTCGGGCGTGAATTTCACGGCATTACTCAGCAGATTGTTCAGGACTTGATCGAGACGGCGCCCGTCGGCGTAGAGCGGAGGCAGGGAAGCGTCCACTTGAGAGGTTAAGGCGACGTTCTTGCTGTTTGCCACAGGCCGATAGTTTTCGACGATATTCCGAACCAAATCCCGGATATCGCATGCCGTACGCGAAAGCTCGATATGCCCAGTTTCCAGTTTCGAAAGATCGAGAAAATCGCTGACCAAATCGACGAGACCGGTAG
>VBOG01000142.1 GCA_005877815.1 Nitrospirota bacterium | reverse complement strand
CACCTTTGGACAGCTTTTCCCAATAATGATCTACTTCTTCTTGCGTCTTGCAATGGACCTGGAAGGAAATGGCCTCGTTGAATTTGAATACCGGCCCGCCGTTTAACGCAACAAAACCTTGTCCTTCGAGTTGAAACTCCACCGTCATGACTGTTCCCGCCGGTCTTCCGTGAATTTCATATCCTTCTTCTCCATAGCGGGTGATGCTTCCGATCTTGGAATTCTTAAAAATCGAGACATAAAAATTCACCGCCTCTTCGGCTTGGTTATCGAACCACAAACATGGAGTGATTTTTGGCATACAGTCTCCATTT
>VBOG01000141.1 GCA_005877815.1 Nitrospirota bacterium | reverse complement strand
ATCTCTATCACAGGCCGGACTTCTACGGTACCCTTGCGCGCCATGGGAATCCGTGCTGCGATGGCGATCGCCTCGTCGAGATTCTTGGCGTCAATGAGGAAGTAGCCGCCTAGTTGTTCGCGCGTCTCCGCGAACGGACCGTCGGTCACCAGCCGTTTACCGTCGCGCACGCGAACGCTGGTCGCCATTGCAGTGGGGTGTAACGGGTTGGCGGCCACATATTGGCCGTTGGCTTTAATGTCATGCGCGAGCTGCGTTGACTCCGCATAACAATCCTTCCTTTCTGCCTCGGTCAACGCCTGCTCGTCACCGTAAATCAGCAACATATATTTCATGTGGATACCTCCATATGTAAATCATCCGATTTGTCTAAGATAGTCGTCGGGGAAAGCAAAAATCGACAGGGGTCCAGTGTCCCTTGACAACTCTTCGTAAGTGAGTGATATTCCGAGCGGAATAGCCGGGGAGGTGCGCCATGGCCGTAACCTTAATTAACGTGTTTTCAGTCCCGAAGGGCAAAGAAGATGAATTCGTCAAGTGGTGGCAAGACGTGAAGGCCAACATCACCGCGCAACAGGGGTTCATCAGCGGAAAGTTTCATAAGAGCCTCAAGCCAGACAGCAAATTCAACTTCATTAATGTCGCGCTGTGGGAGAACGAAGACTTGTACTGGAAAGCCTATGAAAAGAGCGCGAAGCCCATGAAGCCGAAGTTAGAGCAGTGGGGCGTTGAAATGGTTCCGGCTCTCTATAGCGTCGCTTTCGAGTACTGATTCACTTTCCCGGTGCCTCCATCAATTCATCAATTCGTTGACGGCCCGTGGATGCGAAACGCTGTTGTCATTAGATAGTCGCTAGGGAAGTCCAAAATCGACAATGGCTTCCCAGGGCTTGACAAGACTTCGTAAGCCAGTGGCGGCGGATGACATCACGGGCCAGGAACAAGAAAAGCCCAATTGCTCGTTCTGTGCCAAGAATCAGACACAGGTGGGCAAGCTGATCGCCGGACCACCTAATGTGTACATCTGCGATGAGTGCGTTGACCTTTGCAACGACATCCTGGAGGAGGCGATTCCCGCAGCCCACGATTCGCAGGTGCATGCCCAAGAGAAAGCTCCTCTGATCGCTTCCACCGGGCTGTACTGCGCACTTTGCCGGTTTCCCATTGAGTTAGGTGCGTCCATCATCGTTCCTGATCGAGGACACCTGTGCCTTACCTGCCTGGATGCGATTCGAGCAGTTGCAGAGAATAACGACACCGAGTGACGATGGTATAGGTACGATGTGTACTCGCCGTCTCAGTCAGATAGCGCGGCCAATCGTCGCTGAAGAAACCTTTGTTCCGGCTCCTGCTGTGTGAGACCGAGGGCCCGCTCGTAGGAGGCTCGGGCTTCCGCTGTCCGCCCTAATCGCCGACACAAATCCGCCCGCGCCGAGTGCGCGAGGTGATACTTCACCAGATCGCCGCGGGCAAGGATGGCATCAATGAGCGCAAGACCAGCCAAGGGACCGTCACGCATTGCCACCCGGCAGGACTGGACGCCTGGGCGTGCACCGTGGCGATCGCCGCTTGGAGGGTGTATGGTCCGATACGACGCGACGACAGCGCCCGCTCCACGAGCAATAGTCCTTCCGCGATCTGATCCTGGTTCCACAGCGACCGATCTTGGTCATCCAGGAGAATCAGATCGCCCGTCGGCGAGGTGCGCGCGGCGCGCCGCGAATCTTGCAGCAGCATCAGCGCCAAAAGTCCCATCGCTTCGGGTTCCGGAAGCAACTCAATGAGCAATCGTCCCAGTCGGATCGCCTCACCCGAGAGATCGTGTCGCGTGAGGGATCCACCCGACGACGCGGAGTACCCTTCATTGAACACCAGGTAGACCACCCGAAGGACAGCATCCAGACGATCCGGCAATTCGGTCTCAGACGGCACCACATAGGGAATGCGCGCATCTCGGATCTTTGCCTTGGCGCGCACAATGCGCTGTGCCAACGTGGATGAAGCGGTGAGGAAGGCGCGCGCGATCTCCTCGGTCGTGAGGCCGCAGACTTCGCGCAGCGTCATGGAGACTTGGGCCTCCAGCGGTAAGGCGGGATGGCAGCAGGTGAAGATCAGACGCAGCCGGTCGTCCTCGACACTCTCATCGCCCTGCTCCTCCACGTCACTGGTAGTAGATCCCAGTTGCTTGGCGAGCTCTGTCAGTGACGCGTCGAACCGGGCACGCCGCCTCATGCCGTCGATCGCCTTAAAGCGGCCGGTCGACACGAGCCATGCCCGCGGATTGGCCGGCACACCGTCACGAGACCATTGTTCTACCGCGATCGTGAACGCATCGTGTAGCGCCTCCTCGGCGGCGTCAAAATCGCCAAGCAGACGGATCAAGGTGGCGAGGACTTGGCGCGACTCGGTGCGATACACGGCGTCCACCAACTCGTGCACCTGTTTGATCGCCTCCTCGCTCACTGTCGACAAGACCTCATCTTGAGGAGAAGTTAATCAGCGTCAGACTCGACTTTTCGCCTGCTGCTACTTCTTCGACGAAGACTTCTTGCGGGGCACCTTGGCGCCTGCACGTCGGGCCTCCGATAACCCAATCGCAATCGCCTGTTTGCGGCTTTTTACCTTCTTGCCCGATCGCCCGCTCTTGAGCT
>VBOG01000143.1 GCA_005877815.1 Nitrospirota bacterium | reverse complement strand
AAGCGGCTCCGGAAACAAGCCTGTTGAGGGCGCGCTGGTTGTCGATTATTGAATCTTCGAATACCATCGGACTCGTTTCCCACGAATGACAGTGAGCGAACGTGTGACACCCTAATTCGTGCCCCTGCCCAAGCAGTTCATCGATGTCCTCCCGCACAAAAATCGTCCCGGTGGGGGCCTGAGTGCCCATCAGCCCCAAAGAGGTATAATAAGTCGCCCTAAGGCCAAACCTCCTGAGAATGGCGCCGCCTGCGTGCAGCGCCGAACGCGGGAAATCGTCGAACGTGAACGAGATGTAGGGAACCGTGTTATGCATATCGAACCGGCGTCGAAAGCGGAAGGAGGCGACAGTTCTTTGGTAACGGCCCTGAATTCGTGCGCAGATCGAGGCAGGGTTCATTTCAATCCAGATTGTCGTGGCCGGGTGGCGACCGCCCGCGCACTCATATAGAGTGAATTCCAGCTGCTTGCGCGTCGCCCAGTTGGCGGGAGGATTCTGTGATTGCACTGGTCCCGACTCGAACCCAATGCAACAGCGACGGATTCCCTCGCTTGGTTCTGCCTTTCAGATTCAAAGTACCGCGCCCGAAGGAATAGCCACGTTGGATTGCTCTCTGGATAACTTTCTTCCGAAACCACCATGCGAATCCCGGGCGATATTCCCAGCCATGGCCCTGGTCAAACGTGGATAGTTTAAGGCCGCGATCAGGAGGACGAACCAGATCGGGGTAAGCCTGTTAAACATAGCTTCAGTCCAATTGTAGCATATGACGGTAACAAAAAAGGAAAATCGAAGCGTCCCATAACTGCTTCCCAGCAATAGGTCCTTCCTCAAATTGCTGCCCGTCGAGACAATCATTGTCATGAGCAGGCACACTCCAATCAATCCGCCATTTATGTACGTTTCCAGGTATCCGTTGTGAGCCTGATTCGGATGAAAGACCCACTTGGCCCAGTAGTGTTCGACTCTGGGCCCTAGCCAGAAGCTTTGGTATCCTGTTCCCAGAAGTGGATTGATGCGCTCGCGCAACAAATCCGTCCAAATATCCGTTCGTCCCGTTAGTGTCATGTCTTTCCCCAGAAACGCGACCAACCCTTCGCGAACAGCTGGAACGGCATAAAAGAGAAGAACCAGAAAGACCGTTCCTAGGGCATACCCCCCAAGGTATCTGACCTGCAGTCTGGCGAAAGGAAGCCGCATGGCAAGCATGATGCATAAGCCAAGGACGAAACACACTAGCGAGGTCGAGCTCTGCGCTTTGACTAGCAACCAGCACACCATCGATAGTAGGACCATACGGTTCAACAAGTCTGTCCTGTCCGCCTTAACTTCCTGCGAAGTTCGCTTTTCCATCAGATCCCACACCAAGAAGATACCAGATAGAAATGCAATGCATCCGAGAGCATTTTTCTCCATTGTAACTCCACAGTATGAGGTTTGCCACGTCGAGTTAAGGTATCTTCCCAACTCCCCGTAATATTTTATCAGCACGATGGAAAGCGGAATGGTAATATACGTGAATCGTGCGAGCACGGCTCTGGTTGCCTTTACACGATCCTTTTCCGTGAGAATGATCAGTACCATAACCACGTTACCCAGGTCCTTGATCCATCTCTTGAAACTCACGAACGGATAGTCCGACCAAATGATACTGACGGCGCAATAGAGGAAAAACGCAAAAACCCAGCGGTTCGACAGGAAGATCCTGCGCCAGTTCACTCCACGTCTCACCAGCACCACGATTCCCATGGCAAGCAACAGAAGGAACACGATGCGATCAAACGGACTCCCGTCCAGATAGTCGTCGGGTGTCTCCACCCGAAGCCCTGCGCCAAACCAGTATGAAACCGGCCGCGATCCTAGAATCAAAAACCACAGCAGCGGAATCCATAACGCAGCAGAACTCATGGGCCGCAGCTTTCGATCCCTGGTCGAAAGCCACAGCATGAAGACCACGCAGATGAATAGGGCCAATTGTCTAGGCATATTGCTCTATCAGAATGTCGGAAGGCGTGCCCCCGCTCTCCAGGCTCCACCAGGACGTGCTGATTGGATGGTCATTTCAAATCAGGCTGATGGTGGGGCGCATCAGAAACACGCCAAAAAAATCACGTTGTCCACACATTGATGTCAGACAGCCCAGTTGACTGTCTTGAGGAATGATCCCGATTACCCGACATAAGCCCGGATCTGCTGAGGCAGAGCGCTAATGGAAAAGCTTATGAGAAATCGGGCTTTGTTGCTCGAGGAGTTTTTGAATCAACCCGCACAGTCATCTTGTAATTCAGACCAAATTTTTTCAACCACTTCCCCTTGACCAGCAGCATTTCCAACTCCAACAGACGCCGCACAACGGAGCCAGGCAGAGGTAAGAAGGCAAATATCCAGAACGAATCGTAATCGACGATCCTTCCTCCCAGCCTGTTGATAGTACGCTCGTACCAAACACGCCGCCGGTAGTAATCGGGGGTTGTCCTCCGACGGAAAAGCCGTCCGACAAACTGAACAACCGTTCGCGACACTCCGTATAGAGAAGTCCGATTTTTCGCGTGTATTACGATGGTTCCGCCATCCTTGCATACCCTGACCATTTCGCGCAACGCGGCTTCGCATTCATCATCGTTGAGGTACTGAAGAACGCTGGTGCAAATTACTTTATCAAACGCACCGGAGGGAAACTCCAGTTGTGTGACATCCCCAAGCACTAGCCGCACGTTTTTTATGCTTTCAGTCGCGATCCTTTGTTCCGCCCTTTTTATCATTTCCTCGGACAAATCGACGCCTACAATTTCTGCCACTTTGTCGCCTATTTTGGAGATATTCGCGCCGGTTCCGCATCCGGCATCTAAAACAAAGTCGGTCGATTTCGGGTCAACCGCTTCAAAGAACTGCTGCTCGGACCGCCGATCCAGTTCGGTGATTCGCAGCGATGTACCTCTATCCGCTTCGCGATCCGCGCCGGGTCGTTTGGCAAACTCATTCCACCAATCTTTCCAGAAACGTGTGGTTGTTTTCATTATCTCCACTCTCTGTTTATCAAGTATTCCGGTCAAACGACGCCTTCTTGACGAAGATCCGACGTCTCGGCTCTGAGTTTGGACGCCTGGAGTCAGCGATCGATGAACAGCCTGTATATGAGTTCCATGGTAAGCACCTGTTCTATCTCAGACGTATAATTGCGATCACCTTTGATGTGCCGGAGAACCATCCTTTCGAGAAAGGTTCGATTCAAATACGGGCGTTCTGCCGTCCTGGGGTCGAGCAATATCTCTTTCAAGTATGCCGCCAATTCATTTCGAAACCAGATGCGGAAGTGGGTAAATCGATGACGGCCAGTGACAAGCTTCTCCGGCTGGAACGGCCCTAAGAGGTAATGCATTTGCTCCATCCATTGTGGCATCCCCGATTTGTAAAGATAGTCCGCTTTAAAGAAAAAGTATGACACGAAGTAAGCCCATCTTGACGACATCGTTCCCGCCCGCCCGAGCAAACCTCGATCTGTTGGAATTGCCACCAAGGCAGGGTTACCGTGTTCAATGAGCCGCCATTGTAGCTGCGTGCTGGCGCGTTCGCTTTCCGGGGCGCGATACATCAGCCCGACAAGATCGTTATCCATGAACGGAGTTCGAAGAACAACCTGCGATTGCTCAACCGAAAGGCGTCCGTAGCCGTGCCATGGCGCCTGCTTATAGACGCAGAAGGATAGATTATTGCCTTTGCTCACGTCTTCGAAAGTGTTTGCCGCATGCTGGACGTAGTCACGAAAATCGGGATGGACAAGATTCTTATTGGGATAAACCGCCTTGACCCCCCACAAGTCACGGAACACTTCGCTGCCGAAGTTTCCGGTCAATCTGACAACCGCGATTTGCCGGGCCAGTTTGTTCAAGTAAAGCTCGTAAGCGCCGCTAGCGCCAAGGCACCCGTCCGAGAGATAGACGGTTCGTTCCGAAAGCGTGGGGAAGGACTGCAGGAAGTCTTTCCCCAGCGCCAATGCTTCATGACTCTGGCCACACGTCGCGGCTACTTTTCGGGCCAATTTCACATCGAAGCTTTCCCGATGCATGCCCTTGAATGTGTAGCAGGGCAGTTTCATGGACTTATTGTCGATGTATGCCATGATCTGTCGAGTATCCAGTCCTCCTGACAGTGAGATTCCGATCGGAAGACGGGATTGAACATACCGTGCCTGGACGCGGGGGAATAGATCCGCCAGGTTCCGATAGAGTTCGTTCGCGCCTAAAAGCGGCTGGCTCTCCCACTCTTGTGGTTTGAAATAGCAATCTTTTCTCAGCAGTTTCGAATTTTTGAACTTCCAGACCGACGCTCCCGGCAGCGTGTATAGCTTAGGAAAAAGGGACCGATTCCCCAAAACACAGCCGCACGTAAGATATTCGCCCACGCTTTGGAGATCGAGTGCACGCAATTCCTTTCTGACTTTCAGTATCGCCTTGGCCTCCGAAGCGAATAGCAGTGAATCTCCCTCCTCAAAGTAATACAACCGTTGCATTCCGTATCGATCGTTAAACAGCGCAATTTCTCGCTGTTTTAGGTCAACCAGCAAGCCCTGGAACCAGCCGTTAAGGCATCTCAAAAAATCGTAGCCTTTTTCTTCAAACAAGTGCAGTACAGTGCTAGCGTCCAGGTTCTCTATGGCCTGTCCACGGGCGCGGAGCGAATGAAATTCTTCTTTGCCTGCAAAATTCTCGCCATAGAAGAAAAGGAGGAGATCTTTGCTTTCATTCGTAATCGGCATGCAATCACAGTACGAGCCTTTATGACATATCCATCCGACACAAAGTCCGACGTCTTTATTGTCGTAGGTGCCCGATGAATAAAAGGGTTCGTGCTGCATCGACTGGATCATCTCAAACAGATCCATTCGATTTTTTTCCTTTGAGGTCAGACCGATTATTCCTGCGAGTCCCGGCATAATCTTCGCTTTCTCGTTGGCGGCCAAAAGAAATTGCTCATCTCTCAGCCGGCGCCTTTCCAGGAGCTTTCATCGAGAACATCCTGCTCGAGCAAACGCAAGCACGCCATCCTACTCCTGCCTGCCCGTTGCGCGGGTTCTGAGACCCGTTCTGTTCTTTCAACAGCGATCCAGCAAGGCGGGGAAGTGGAGCGGGGAAGGGTTGAACTTCCATCTTCACATTTAACTGCGACGCTCTGCCAATTGAGCTACCGCCCCATCAGAGGCCATGCCAGTCCGGTCCAGGCGAACTCCATCCACTAGACAATCGTCATGCTGCTGCGGGCTTCTCGTTTAGTTGACGAAATATCTCATCCATGATCCACGATGTTAGCAGGATTTGTCTATAGGAAATCGGCTCTGCTGTCGAGTCTCTAATTGAATCATAGAAGGACTCGATCAGTCGCCTTCTGCCCGATTCAAAATTAAGAGTGCGAGCGACAAATCGTTTCAAGTTCCCCGCAGACTGTGCCAAAAACTGCCTTCCGTAAAGAAACGGGGGGACAATATGGTTCAGGTAGCTCTTATAGTTGGTCTTGCGAATCTGCATCAGTGACTCCGTTGCATAGTCCAGAATCAACGAATTCCTGGAACCGTATAACTTCAGTTGATGTTGAATGGGGCTGATCTGGGACGAGAATGTAAGATATGCCGTGGCCTTTGAAGTGCTATCCAAAACAATCACTCTTAGTTCATCGATGATTTCGTGCTCGTTGATTTTCTCTAAAAAGCGGCTTGTAAATCCATGGGCAACTACCTTTGGTCGGTCGTCCTTAATGAATTCGGCTATTTTACTGACAGGGTGACTGAGGATATTGTGCAATAACTTCCCTGGCAATCGCCTAACCCAATGCGATTTATCCCCCAGCAGGGCCATCGCATATCGCTGATCCGTAAAATCGTAGCCGAATATGCTTTCCATGTGAACCGGTTCGCTGCCCAGGAATCCGTCCCGGACAAGTTCTCGCATCCGGATAGCAACATCACTGAACTGATGATGATGGCCTACTGTAAGCTTTCGGTTCTTTGCAACAGCAAGGTTCAGCAAAACTTCGGCTTCTCTAAAATCTATCGTAAAAGGCTTCTCCACCATGATATGGCACCCTGCCTCGAGGCACAACTTGCCGAGCGGGAAATGACTTTGGGGCGGCGTGATAATGTGAACAACGTCCGGCCGCGCAATCTGCAATAAATCCTCAACCCTGTCGAAGTGTTGACTTACATTGAACCGCTCTGCAAGCTGCCTCGCCAGTAACGCCTCCATATCACATACCCCAACAATCTCGCAGCCTGGTGCTTTTTGTATCTGAGCAGCATGGGCGTCCGCCTGTTTTCCGCAACCAATGATGCCAATCTTCACTATTTCTGCCCTCCATTTGCCTTCAAGTATTCAAAGTAGCGCTTGACTCCCTCTTCATATCCCACCCGGATTCGCCAGT
>VBOG01000140.1 GCA_005877815.1 Nitrospirota bacterium | reverse complement strand
TTTGACGGCCTCTGAGACATTGTTGCTGCTCGCGCTCAGGGTCCCGCCGAGTTGAAAGCGGGAGAAGATGGCCGGTTGGTGGCTCGGGAATACGGCGTCGAACCGATTGCCAAAGACGAGCCGGTTAAAACCGGTCGGCGGCGAGATCAGCGCCGCGCCCAACTCGCGCAGGAATCCGGGCCTGCCGCCGCCCTCCTCAAGCAACAGACTGGCCATGCGGAAAAGCGGCTCACCGAGGAAAGTCCCACCGATTGGAGTCGAGATCTGATCGTTGATGGAAGGCGGCCCTGTTTCCCCGCCTATCTCCCAGAGAAAACTGCCGGCAGCGGCGTAGAGAAATGACTCCCAGAAGTTCAGGCCCGTCGATCGCGCCAAGCCGTAATAGATGGTGCCACTGTAGGGATGGAGGAACTGGTTCGTCACGAACTGGTCATCATCGATGACCCACTTCGAATCGGTCAGATGCTCCCTGAATGTGTGACCGTTCGTGCGGTACACCGCCTTCGGCTCGGTGAAATTGCGGTCGTACAAATTGAGCAGCAAGAGGTAGCCAATGATTTCGACCCCTGGGATGACGTAGCTCTTGCCGGGACTGGTATCCAAGGACAGAGTGGACTTGGGCACTTCGGAGGAAGGTGGCGGGGAAGTGGTGGTGGCCGGTGCTTGCGGCGCGGATGCGGCGACGATGGCGGCGTCCTCAGCAAAGCCTGCTCCCGGTGTTACGAGCCCGAACGCCAGCGCACCACTAAGAAGCGTGATTCGGAACTTTCGTGCATGCGGGAATCCGCTCACGCCCGGTGTGTACCCCGCCCCCACCTGGGCGCATGTTCATTTCGACGCACGTCTCCCGCTCCTTTTCCTAAGCACGGATCATATGCGTCAACTTTCTAGGGGTCTATCCCATAGTTGTGTTAGTTGTGTTCCTGTTTTGTCCCTAGGGCCGGCCTTTCCACCAAGCCTCGCCGATATCTTCCGTATGCAGCTCCTTGTGTTCTTCCTTCGGAAAGAAGAGCATTTTGGCGATGACGATATTGAGGATCCACCCACCTATGATGATTGCAAGCCATGTTCCGTTGCTCATAGGTCACCTCCTGCTGCTATTGGAAAATACGCAAACCTTGTGCTCATCCGATGCAGAGGAAATAAGGCATGAAGTGACCAGTCTTGGGTGAAAATGTACCAAGGCCGCGGAGGGGGACTGTGGGCAATCGCCTATATCATGCGGGCAATGCGGGAGGCATCCAAGCGACGATTTAACGAATAGTCCATAGCTAGCGTCCGAGGAGACCCCGAACGCGTGCGATCAAGGCAGTTGGTGTAAATGGCTTGGGCAGAAAATTCGGCTTCTCTGCCTCTATCTGGGCGACCGTCGTATCCTGAGCACCTGACATAAACAGAACCTTCAAACCTGGGCGAATGGACATCGCCTGTTCGGCAAGTTCCCGACCATTGAGGCCCGGCATCTTCACATCGGTAAGCAGGAGGTCGATCGTCCCCGGATGTTCGCGGCAAATGCGAAGGGCTTCGTCGGCGTTTTCCGCACTCAGAACGGTGTACCCGACAGCCGTCAGCACGTCTGTATTGAGTTGCAGGAGGAGCTCGATGTCGTCAACGAGGAGGATTGTCTTCGTACCAGACACCATGTAATTTTGCCTTTCCTTTCCGATGAATCAAAGCGAAGCACGTTACGGGGCGAGACGAAACCTTATACTAAAAACTTTCCCGCCTGGCAAGTATGAAAACAAGACACAGACCGGGGTGCGGAAATCTGTTCGGCACAGGATCGTCTTACGTGATGGTACCGCCGCAAGAAGACCCCACCCCCGCCGTGCAGCCGTAGCAGTGGTTGGCGGTCGTGATACGTCGGGTATGAAGCTGCGCAGTATTGAACTCTTTGATATGCCGCGGCGCCCCATAGCCGATGGGCATGTCCAGCATCTGATTGAAGTCGCAATCGTAAAGGGTGCCGTCCCATCCTACCGATACTGTATAGCGACACATGACCCCTGCCGCCGCGGCAGGATTAAAGGCGTTCGCGAGTCGCTCCATGTAATCCTCATGATTGCCGCTTTCCATGAGAAATTCGAGAAACCGGCTGATCGGCATGTTCGCGATGGTATACAGACGATTGAAGGTGATGCCATGTTCGTGGAGCAGCTGCCGCCGGAACTGCGCCTCGATTGCGTCCTGTTTGGGAGGAAGAAACGCCCCCACCGGGTTAAAGACGAGATTCAATCCCAAACCGCTCCCCTCGACGCCATACCCAAATCGGTTCAGCATCCGAAGCGCGAGAATTGATTTCTCAAACACGCCGGCCCCGCGCTGCGCATCCGTTTGCGCGGAACGAAAGTAAGGCAGCGAGGCAATGACTTCGACGTGATGGAAAGCGAGAAACTCGGCCAGGTCGGCCTGCGAAGGGAGCAACAGGACTGTCAGATTGCACCGGTCCATGACGTGGCGGCCGAGGGCGCGCGATTGCTCCGCCAGCCAGCGGAAGTTCGGATTGAGTTCTGGAGCGCCGCCGGTGATATCGACGGTCGGAATGTCGGTCTGGGCAAGCGCTTCGATGCAGAGCTCGGCCGTCTCGCGGGTCATTTGCTCCTGACGATCCGGTCCTGCGTCCACATGACAGTGCCGGCACGTCTGATTGCACAACTTCCCGACGTTGATCTGGAACACGGTGAGGCCGGTCGCGTGAAGCGGCGTCAGACCCGCTTCTTGCATCTTCGCGTCAAACGGCGGGCAAGCGTTCGTCGCGCTCAGATGCTGACGTTGCACTTGCGCCGATGCAAGCGGGCTTTGGCGGGCGAGCAAGCTGAGTCCCAAGTTTCCCTCCGCTCCACACTATCACATGGACAGCTTCTCGACCACGTTTCGCATCTGGACGCCGTGGACCAGCGAGGCGCCGCCCCGGATCGCGCAGGCGACATGGACAGCCTCGGTCATCTCTTCGGCATTGGAGCCTTTTTCGAGACAGGCCTGGCTATAGGCGTCGATGCAATAGGGACACTGGACAGCATGGGCGACGGCCAGGGCAATCAAGGCCTTTTCACGTTCGGCCAGCGCGCCCTCGGCGAAGACCGCGTTGTAGTAGCTGCTGAACTTCTCCCACAATGCCTTGTTGCCCTTCCCCATGTCCGGGAACTTTGTCAGGTCGTGCGGATGATAGTACGTCTCCATGCCTCCTCCTCATTGTGCGCGAACATTGCCGATACAGTACAGGATTCGTGCGGCGCGAGTGAAGTCACGCCTGCCTGACCTACCGGTGGGTCTCACTGTCGGCCATTCCGCCCCACACGATGCCTTTCGCATCGCCGTCCTGTCGGTCCCCTGAGGAAATGGGCAGCGTGAAATAAAAGGTCGCGCCCCTGCCGAGTTGGGATTTCACCCAGATGCGGCCGCCATGCCCTTCCACAATCTTCTTGCAAATCGCCAGCCCGATTCCCGTCCCCGCGTATTCTTCGCGGGTGTGCAATCTTTGGAACATCATAAAAATTCGTTCGGCGTATTGCGCCTCTATCCCAATGCCGTTATCGGACACGGAGAAGAGCCAATCATCCTGCGCCCCATGTTGGCGCGCCACGCCCACGTGCACCCTCGGCGCGCGCTCCCCGCGAAACTTGACGGCGTTGCCGATCAGGTTTTGAAACAGTTGCATCAACTGAATGGCGTCGCCCGTGACGGTGGGAAGCGGATCGTGTGTCACCGTCGCCTCGCTCTCGGCGATGGCCGCCGCAAGATTCAGCAGAACGCGGTTGAGCACGACGTTGCAGTCCACCGCGCGAATGTCCTTGTTCCGCGCACCCACCCGCGAATACGCCAGCAAGTCGTCGATGAGCTGCTGCATTCGCGTGGCTCCATCGACGGCATAGCGAATGAATTCGTCGGCGTCGGCGTCCAGCCGGTCCTTGTACCGCCTGGCAAGCAGCTGGGTGTAACTCGTCACCATCCGCAGGGGTTCCTTCAGATCATGCGAGGCCACGTAAGCGAACCGCTCCAACTCGGCATTCGAGGCGGCAAACTGACGTTCCGCTTTCTGATGCTCGGCGATCTCGACCCTCAACGCCTGGTTCGCCTCTTCCAGTTCCTTCGTGCGTTCGACGACGCGCTGATGCAATTCCCCGTTGAGCCTGTGAATTTCGTCCGCAAATCGATGATGCGCACCATTCAGCATGCTGATCAACACACCGACGCCCAGGAATATCGTGAGTTCTAAAATGTCATAGGGGTCCCTGACAGCTACTGAGCCTGCGGGAGGCAACAGATAAAAAGCCGACACCAGGACGCCGACGATCGTCGTGACAACACCCGGTCCGAAACCGCCGTACCACGCACTCAGCATGACCGCCGCCGTAAAGAGAAGGAACATGCTCCGGCCCAGCATCACGGCATACTGAGTCGTCAAAAAAAGCGCTAGGGCGGCCACCGCTACCGCTACGCCATAGCGCAGGGCTATTGAGCGTCTGGGTCTCCGCATGAACTGGTCTCCCTTTATAATACGCCATGTCTGCGGAGGGCCGGCCACTATATTCCCACTAAGATTTCTTCGTGAGTGTAGGGTAGAATACTGAAGGCTATTACCTATGCCGCGATCAGGCGGATCATAAACCTTCGGAACCACTATGGCGCTTCGCCCCGATACGCTCCGCACCATCTCGCGGATTTTCCAGCAATTGGATTACCGGTCGCTCGGAGAAATTTACTGCGACGAGGGTGGTGACGCATTCTGGGAAGAACGGCGCGGGCCGACCGAACAACTCGGTATCAATATAGCGGACGTGTTGCGCGTGAGACTTCCGTCGAAAGGCCGCAGCCTGTATGCCGGGGCGGGAGTGGCCGAGATTCCGGCCCTGGTGATGGAGGCGTTGGAACTGGAGCGGGAGGTCGTGCCGTATAATTTGCGCACTCGCGAATCGACGGTGCTGAACGACGCCTGCGCGAACCTGCCGTTCGCGTTCCGGCCCCAAGACGCGCGCACCGCATCCGGCGTCTTTGATCATCTCTGGATTGTCAGTGTCCTCAATGACCCTGAATGCTTTCCTGAATTGGGCGCGCTCTCGTCGGGCCGGGCGAACCCCGTGACATTCGATCCTGAAGTGTTCGCCTTCGAGCGCACCGTGGT
>VBOG01000023.1:20887-29312 GCA_005877815.1 Nitrospirota bacterium | reverse complement strand
ATTCAGTAATCCACTCTCACCAGATACAGTCCCTGCGGTGGGGCGGTGGGGCCGGCTTTGGTCCGATCGCGCGCCGTGAGGATTTCCTGCATAGCGCTCACCGGCAGTTTCCCCCGCCCGATCTCCACCAGCGTCCCCACGATACTTCTCGCCATCTGCTTTAAAAATCGGTTCGCTTCGATTTCAATGATCAACTCACCGGAGTGGATGATCTCTAGCCTCGTGACATGGCAGACCGGGTTCTTGGTGTCAGTCGGAGAGCCCTGAAATGAAGAAAAATCGTGTTTGCCGATCAGGCAGCCGGCGGCCGCTTGCATGGCGGTCACATCAAGCTTGTACGGAATCTGCCAGGCGCGATGCCTCTCCAATGCGGAGCGATTGGCTTGCAGAAGGATGCGATAGCGGTACAGCTTGGACCTCGCCAGAAATCGGGCATGGAAGTCATCGGCAACCGCCTCGACGGACAGGACGGTGATGTCGTCCGGCAACAGGCCGTTGAACGCCCGCAGCCATTCGGCGGCTGACACGGAGGACGTCGTGACGAACGTGGCGACCTGACCGAGCGCATGCACACCCGTGTCGGTCCGTCCCGCGCCGATGATATGCATGTCCTCCTGCGCGACCTGTTTGATGACGGCTTCGATTTCGCGTTGGATCGTCGGGTTGTGGGGTTGGATCTGCCAGCCGGCATAGCGGGTGCCGTCGTAGGCAATCGTCAATTTAAATTTTGGCACCGGGCGGATCCCGGGGATTAGGGAATGCGGGCGGAGGCGACCTGAGCGGAGTTCAAATAATTCCGGATGCCTTCAAACAATCCCTCCGCCATCTTCTGCCGGTAGGTGGGCGTGCGAAGGTTCTTCTCATCCTGCGTATTGCTGATGAAGGACAGCTCGGCAAGAATGCTCGGCATGGCCGTGTAGCGAAGGACATAAAAGGGCGCGGTCTTGACGCCATGGTCCTCGAGCCGGTACTCCGAGCCGACCCTGTTCACGACGGCGAGCTTGGTCTCCCAGGCGAGGTTTTGGGACTCTTCAATGCGTTTGCTCAGCAGCAAATCCGCCTTGATCATGTCGACAAAGTCCTTGGCATGGTCGATGGAGTCGCCGTTTTCACGCGCCGCCACTTGCAACGCCCGCCGATCCGACGCGATCCCGAAGTGGTACATTTCGAAGCCCCGTACGTTGTTCTTGGGGTGCGAGTTGATGTGAATCGAGACGAAGAGTTCGGCCTTGTGCGCATTGGCGAACCTCGCCCGGTCGTCCAGTTCGATGAAATTGTCGGTCTCACGGGTCATGAGGACTTTTTTGCCTAGCCGGTCGCGGAGCAGGTTCCGCAGGCGCATGGCCACATCGAGCACGACTTCCTTCTCGGTCAGGCGGCCGCGACCGATGGCCCCGGGGTCCTTCCCGCCATGGCCCGGATCCAGCACAATCGTGTCGATGTCCAGACGCGCCTGCCGTTGGGCCTGGGTGATGGGGCGTGTCACCGGAGGGAGCGTGATCGTGGGCTGTGGGTCAGGCTCCGCGTTCGGCTCCTGCTCGGTGGCCGCTGCCTGCTGATTTGACGCGACCGGTTTCTGCGCGTAATCCAGGACCAGTCTGTGCGGCTTGGCGAGCGTCTGAAGTTTGACGTCACGAATCCCATCCATCACCAGAATGACCTGCACGCGCGACGATTCCGCCTGCTTGACCCGCACCTCTCTCGGGAATCCGTCACGCACGAGCGTCTGTTTCGCGGCATTGCTCAGCACGGCGCGCGAAAGGCTGATGATCACCTGGTCCGCATCGGTGGAACGCTCGCGGCTGTACTTGATGGGCCTCGCCAGATCGAAGACGAGGCGTGTTTGCCCGGCCGAGCGGTAGTAGCGGACATTGTTGATGGCGATCGGCTTAACGTCCCGCTTTTTGGCGCCAGCCGTCTCTAATGCGGCCGGAAGCGGCGAGAAGGCGGAAGACTCAGTCGGGGAGAATGTCAGGCATAACAAGGCGAGGAGGGCGCCGGAAAGGCTTATCACTATGGGCCGATAGGTGTTCCTCATGTAATCCTTCCTGCCGCTCCCTGCCAATGAAAGCATCTCGAAGCCTAAAAATCTAATGTAAACCGCGAGCATTGTCAATATTTCTGCCCATTTCGAGGGCCGTTGACTCTCCCCGGTGCGCCGGATAGGCTTACCGAAATGCCGATACATCTTATCATTGATGGCTACAATTTGCTCGGCGCGCGCGGCGGCTTGCATGGGGATGTGGAAACCCGCCGTGAAGCATTGATCAGGGAGTTGGCCGGCTATCGGCAGCGCAAAGGGTTACCGGTGACGGTTGTCTTCGACGGTTGGCGGTCAGGGGCTTCCACCCAGCAGGCCGAATGGCGGGAAGGTATCGAAGTCGTGTATTCCCGGAAGGGCGAGCAGGCGGATGCCGTTGTAAAGCGTCTGGCCGAGAAGTACGGCTCTGGCTGCGCGGTGGTGTCCTCGGACCATGAAGTCGGCAATGCGGCGCGCGCGCATGGCAGTACGGTGATGACGTCAGGCGAATTCGAGACCCGCATGCATATGTCCGGCACGCGGCCGGCGGCCAGGAAACAAGAGGCGGATGATGAAGACGATGTCCGCCGCAGCCGCGATCCGAAGAAAAAGGGCAATCCGAAGAAGCTGCCGAAAAATCTCCGAAAGAAGGCGAATCAGTTAAAGAAGTTTTAGGCGTGGTCTCACGATAGCGGATCCTGTCGCCGAACAGCCCGGACGTGCGACGGGGAACACGTTGCTCCTTGTGCAGCCCGACGTGCTCGGGTGTGCCGACATCGCGACCGTGGAAGATCCGCGTCACATTCCTGCGCTCGTCTGGCTGCATATTGCAACGGGTCGAAACGCCATCGCAGCCCCGCGGACTCGGCTGTAGGCTCCTCCGCTCCGCCCGGGCGCCCGTTCGGCGCCACCCGCTGATTAGGATAGACGACAATGTCAGCCAAGCTTCTTTTTCAAGTACTGATTCTGCTTCTTGTGGTGGCGATCTTCGTAATAATCCTTATCGCTAAGAAAATTTCCATTCGTTCTATGATGACAAACGATAAGAAGACTGTGAATCTAGTGGAACTTATCGCGCTTTTGATTTCTATCGCTGTCTTCCTGGCTTTTATGATTGCGAACAACTAAGTCCCGGCAGGATAATTTTACTTGATGTGAAACAGCTGCTTGGTGTTCTGAGTAGTAGCTTCTTCGACTTGCTGGACGCTGAGACCGTGAAGTTCGGCGATCTTCTCCGCGACGTGGCGGACATAGGCCGGCTCATTGCGCTTGCCGCGGTTGGGGGCGGGCGTGAGGTAGGGGGCGTCGGTTTCGACGAGGATGCGGTCCATCGGGACGGTCTTCACGATGTCACGCAGCATCGTGGCGTTCTGAAATGTGATGACGCCGGAGAACGAGAGATAGAACCCCAGATCCAGCGCATCCTTTGCCAGCCAGGCATCGCCCGAGAAGCAGTGAAAGACGCCTCCGACCTCAGTCGCCTTCTCTTCTTTTAGAATCGCAATCGTATCTTCCTGAGCTTCCCGGGTGTGGATCACGATCGGAAGCCGCAGCTCACGAGCGAGACGCACCTGCTCGCGGAAGCGCTCGCGCTGCACATCTTGCGGAGAATGATTGTAGTGGTAGTCGAGGCCGATCTCGCCATAGGCCACGACGCGTGGCGACTGAGCAAGCGTTTTGAGTGTCGCGTACCAATGGTCTTCGATCAGTTTCACTTCGTGCGGATGGACGCCGACGGTTGCAGAGACGAAATCATGCTGCTCTGCCAACGCGACGGCCGCGCGGCTCGTCGCGAGGTCGCAGCCGATCGTGACGAAATGCCCGACGCCGCCGGACCGCGCGCGAGCGATCATGGCTTCGCGATCGCCGTCGTAGCGGGCATCGTCAAGATGACAATGACTGTCAATCAGCATCAAACTTCATACACTTGAATTATGTTCTCTCAGCGGGTGGCGCCGAACGGGCGCCCAGTCGCGCGGAGGCGGGGTCCCTACACCGGGCGGGGTGCCGAGCACGGCTGGGCTGTTCGTCGACAGGACCCGCTGCCTTCGATGTCGAACTATATCATACTTGACCCGACACGGAGCCATCTGTAACATACAGCCACTTTCCTAGGGTCTTGATGAAGAATCCCGTCTCAATGGTCCTGCTTGATGCCGTCCTCGGCCTGTGCCTGGTGGCGTTTCCGCCGTTCCTGGCGACGCTGGAATTGCACCATGCGCTCGGCGCCGCCGATGAAGATGGCCACCAACATTCCACCGCGGACCTCTGCTCCTGGGTTCAGAGCCATGCTTCGTCGTCAACGGTCGATTGTTCTCCGGTTCTTGTTTCACAGGCCGCTTCTTCCGTGCCGGATGTATCCCGTGGCGACCTTGTCGCTGCATATCTGTTTCCCATTGATCTTCCTGCCCGCGCTCCTCCTGCTTCTCTCATGTAAGTCCCGGTAACCAATCCCACGCCGAGGCATCACCCGCTACATTGCGCGGACACGCGTGGGGATTTCTATGTGTTTTGGACAGGAGGGGACGGTATGCGCACGCAGCTTCAGCTACGTGTACTCATTGGTTTAATCATTCTTGCGTTCGGTATTGTGGGTGGACTTGGGCCGGTCTTTGCCCAGAATCCGGGAGTGCCGGCTGCTTCTGAGGTCGAGAATTTGAAGAAACAGATGGCTCTGATGGAAGAACAGCTCCGACAGTTGCGATTGCAAGTGGACAAAATGGCGGGGCAACCTGTCGCGCCAGGGTCTGCGGGCCCACCTGCTGCCTCGACTGCAGATCCCGCTCTTGAGAAGCGGCTTGGGGAGGTGGAGAACAAAGCGGATGCCGCATTGACCGCTACCAAGAAGAGCTTTGCATCTCAATTCAATCCTTCTCTCTCGCTGGCTATTGATACCATCGGCTCGTACAAATCCAACGCCCAGGGATTCAATCCGGGGGATGGCACCGGTACCCGCGATGCGGGAGGGCGGGTCAACAACAGCCGGCCGGCCGGGGCGGACTTCAACCTCCGCACCGCTGAGCTGTTCATCTCCGCCGATGTGGACCCCTTCACCAGAGCCTATGCGGTGATCAATGCCTCGGCCGATGCGGCGAACGGCGACGAAGCGACGATGGGAGTCGAGGAGGCGGCAATTGTCACGACTCGTCTGCCGTATAACCTGACGGTCCGTGGCGGACGGTTCTTCGCCGACTTCGGCACGCTGCCTCACCGCCACGATCACGACCTGCCGTTCGTGGATCGGCCGCCTTCAATCGATACATTTATCGGAGGCGAAAGTCAGACCAACGGCGTGGAGGTGAGTTGGCTCGCGCCCACACCGTTTTATCTGAGGGCCTCAGGCACCATCGGCAATAAGCTCGGCGCCGACTCCCGTGAGGGTGTCACCAACGTCAACAGCCGACCTATTAAGGGGCTGACTTATCTCGGACGGCTTCAGACCTATTTTGATCTCAACGACGATCACAATCTCGAACTCGGCGGCTCGATTGTCGAGACGCCGAACGCCGAAGACATCACGAACAGCGGGCGGTTCGAGCGGCGGCTTGTCGGGATGGATTTCCGGTATCGCTGGTATCCGCTGGGAAGCGGTGTACGGCAGAGCTTGACCATTGCCGGCGAACTGCTGCATGACATCGGCGAAGCCGATCCCGTCAATGGAGGACGCCGGACCGATGTGTTCGGCAATCCGGTGCGCCAGGGCGCCTGGGGCGGGTACGTGTACGCCGAGTATCGCCTGAGCAAGCAGTGGCGGCCGGGCTTCCGGTTCGACTATTTCCAGTTACAGTCCGAGCCGCTGCTGGTGACGAATCCGTTGACCGGTCTGCCGGCCTCTACGCTGAACGCGACCGGCCATCGGACGGACAACCGGACCTGGAGTCCCTATCTCACGTGGTTCCCCAGCGAGTTCCAGCGCCTGCGCTTGCAGTACAACCGATCAGTGCGAGGGAATGCCCAGAGCGCTGATGAGTTCTTTCTGCAATGGACCGTGTTCTTGGGAAGCCACAGTCACGGCTTCAGCGAGCGCGAATAGACTTTGCCCTCCAACCAATGATGCGAAAGGAACATGACATGATCTCCCAATGGCTCAGTCGTTTTTGCGGACTTATGCTCGGGGTGGTACTTCTCGCCGGTGAGGCGCATGCCGAAGAAAAGATTTACATCGTCACGTCGCTGCCGGATCTGGCCGACATCGCGGCCCGGATCGGAGGCGATCTGGTGACAGTCGAAAGCCTGGCGAAAGGCATCGAAGACCCGCATGGCGTGCCGATCAAGCCCTCCTTCGTGCCGAAGTTGAATCGCGCGCAGGTGTTGATCGTCATGGGGCTCGAATACGAGCATTCCTGGATTCCTGCGCTGGTGACCGAGTCCCGCAATTCAAAAATCGTGAAAGGGAATAGCGGGTATATCGACGTGTCTCTCAAGGTCACTCCCAAAGAAGTCCCGACGGATCTCAGTCGAGCGAAAGGGGAGCTGCATCCGGCCGGCAATCCGCATTTCAATCTGGACCCCGAAGGAGGTCGGCTTATCGCGCAGACCATCGCCGAGGGGCTCACATTGAATTTCCCCCAGCATCGGGCTACCTTTGAGGCGAATTTGAAAGTGTTTCTGGCCCAGCTCAACGCCAAAATCAGGGATTGGGAGATTCTGGCTCGGCCCTTACATGGAGTGAAATTCATTTCGTATCATCAAGACTTCACCTATTTTGCCGACCGATTCGGCATGGACTATGTCGGAACCATCGAGCTCAAACCCGGCATCGAGCCGACGGCCTCGCATCTGGTGGAGCTGATGCAGAATATGAAGACGGTAGGGGCGAAAATCGTGCTCCGAGAACCGCATTTCAGCGAGAAGGTGCCCAACCAGATCGCGGCTCAAGTCGGTGGACTAGTGGTGAAGCTGCCGATCATGGTCGGCGGCTCGCCGGAGGTCAAAACCTATTTTGACTTGATCGAATACAACATCCGGGAACTGCTCAAGGCTGCGCAGGTTGCAGGCGTTGCAGGGAAGGTGTGAGTAGAACGCAAATGGCCGACGCCCTGATTAGCTTTCGAGACGTTGCCTTGGGATACGACAGCGTTCCCGTCCTCGAAGGCCTCACGTTGGATGTCCACCTGGGCGATTTTCTGGCTCTCGTGGGTCCGAACGGATGCGGCAAAAGCACGATTCTGAAAGGCATGGTCGGCATTCTGGAGCCGCTTCGCGGAAACATCGGGAGAGGCATGGGCGAAAGACCGGTCCGGTTCGGATATGTTCCGCAACGGGAAACCATCGAGATGGTGTTTCCATTGACCGTCTTCGAGGTGGCGCTGATGGGAACGTATGGGCGTGTCGGACCGGGCCGGTTCGTCGCTCATGCAGAGCGTGAGCGGGTCCGGGCCTGTCTCGGTGACGTCGGACTGGCGGACCTTCAGCGCAAGCCGTTCCCCGCGCTGTCCGGAGGCCAACGCCAGCGAGTACTGATCGCCAGGGCGTTGGCGGCCGAGCCCGACCTGTTGCTGCTGGACGAGCCGTTGAGCGGCATCGACCTGAGAGCGGCACAGACCATCATGGAATTGATTACCAAGTTGCATCGGAACCGCGGGTTGACCACGGTGATGGTCAGCCATCATCTCAAAGCCCTGCGCGAATGCGAAGCGGTGCAGGAGGTCATGTGGGTGTATGAAGGAAAATTGCTGCGAGGGCCTGCGGCGACCATGCTGGCCCCAGACATAGTTTTTCGGATGATGGACGCCGAGATTGGCTGAGGGCCATGATGGAAACATTGCTGGAAATCCTCAATCCGCACTTTCTGCTTCGGAACGCGCTCTATGGCGGACTGATCATAGGGATCGTCGCCCCGCTGGTCGGCGTCTTTCTGCTGGCGCGGCGCATGGTGTTCTTAGGGGTCGCCTTGCCGCAAGTGTCTACTGCGGGCATCGCCGCGGCATTCATCTGGCACGCATTCTTCCATGGCCATCCAGATCGCGACATCAATGACTTTGCGATAGCTCTAGTAGGCTCCAGTCTGCTGACGTTCGGCGTGATCGTGATTTTGGCTTTATTGGAAAGGCGAAAGCGCGGAATCCTCGAAGGGCGTGTCGCGATGCTGTATGCAGTGGCCGGAGCCGCCACGATTCTCTTGGTGGCGTCTGATCGCATCACCGAGATCGGGATTCTCGGCTTGCTCAAGGGAGAGATCATCGCCATTCCAGACACCGAACTGCTGATTCTGTTGCTGGGTTACGGGGCAATCCTGGCGGTGTTGGCCGTCTTTCACAAGGAACTGGTGCTGGTCACGGTGGATCGGGAGATGGCGATCTCTCTGGGCAAGCACGTGGTGGTCTGGGATCTGCTGTTGTTCGGCGTTATCGGTGTGACGATCTCGCTGGGCGTTCTGGTGGTCGGTCCACTGGTCATGTTCGG
>VBOG01000023.1:0-20858 GCA_005877815.1 Nitrospirota bacterium | reverse complement strand
AATGTGTCGGTGATGGCTGCGATGTTGGGTGCGGGTGTCGCCCTTGTCGGATTCGCTGCAGCCTATCGGCTCGACTGGCCGACCGGACCAACCGATGTGGCGCTGGCGGGGGCGGTGCTGGCGGTGGTGACTGCGGCCCAAGCCGTGAGGTTCCTCATGCCTCGCATGGCGGTCAAGTGACGCGGCAATGGAGCCATATCGGCGCCTGGCTTGTCGGCATGGTCTTGCTCGGCGGATGCCAGGGAATGGACGCGCTCCGGCTGACGAACCTGCCGGCGAACGAATCCGTCACAGTAGCGCCGGCGGTGAACGCGACGGGCCGGACGCTCGCTCTGCCACCCGACAACCCGCTGGCGGCGTTGCGTCAGGAACTCGGTCTCGGAGGTGAGATCACTGTGACTGCCGCCGATGTGCTGCTCAACCGGCTAGTGTTCGCGTTCCAGTCACACGGCTATCAGGCGACTCAGATAGACAAGACGCAACAGGTCTTTTCCGGTCGGGCGACGGAGATCGTGAAAGTCATCGAGGAAGCGCGGGCCGCCGGGCTCAAAGGGATCGTGGTCTTAGTGACGATTCGCCGGTGGGATGACAGCCGGTGGGTGGATACCCGCGCGGTGTTTGTCTCCATGGATGTGACAGTGGCCCGCGTCAGCGACGGCGCGATTCTCGACTCACGCATGATCCGCAACCAAGCTGTGCCGGTGGGCGCCGCGACGACGATCGTTCAGGCCTCCGACGACGCCGCGCGATGGCTGGCCGAAAGAATATTCTGACTACTCTCCTCCGGCTTTAGGCTTTTCCCCCACGATGAATTCCAAAAAGTATTGCCGGGGCAGGAACGTGTGCTCTTTCGCGAGCGTGTACCCGGCCTCGGCCATTTCTTTGACGACGGTTTCCTGCGGGACGAGATGGTCTTTCGGGAAGCCGAGTGTGCCGGAACGGTCGTCGTGATAGAAATCAATGATGGCTACGCGGCCTTTCTTTGTGAGTGATGCTTTGACGCGCTTCAAGTAGTCGGCGCGCTTCTCGAGATGGTGGTACGTGTTGCAGATAAAGACGAGGTCCACCGCACCGGCGGGCAGCATCGGATCGTTGGGTTTGGACACGATGAACTTCGCGTTGTAGGGGGTGTGCAGATGCTCAATCATGTCTTCGTTGTACTTCAGCATCGCCGGTTCCACATCCACCGCATACACCATGCCTTTGTCCTGCACGGCCCAGACGAACTTGCGGGTGAAGTAGCCGGAGCCGGCGCCGATATCCGCGATCGTCATGTAATCGGTGATCTCCAAAGCCTTGACGACTTCGTCCGGTTTTTGGTCCTTCTCACGCTCGGGCTTCTCAAGTTGCTCGATGTACTGCTTGATGTCGGAGGGACCGCGATGCGGCGCTGGTTGCTGGTGTTGCGCCCAGGCCGGGACGACCCACAGAAGACCGATCAGTAGAAGGACAGATTTAGTGCCAATCATCGGACGGATCGCGGGGAAGGGTGGTGGCGAACATGATGGCCAGCGCCGGCTTGTCGGTTTTGTTCGACGCGGCATGGTACACCTCTCTCGGTACGAGCAGCATGCGGTTGCCGGGTGTCAGTGTTAGCACTTCGCGTGCATGGGTGTGGACGTCCTCCAACGTCATTTCGATCTCGCCCTCGCGCATCCATACCGCGACCTGGTGCTGCTTGTGATAGTGCATGCCGGCCGTTGCGCCGGGCTGGATCTGGTTGGAATAGACATACGTGATCGGAGCGCCGAGGGCCGCCTCGATGGCCTTCAAATCGAACACTTCCTGCCGCCGGCCCGGTTTCTTCGGGTCGACGTCAATCCTGTATTCGAGCCAGCGCGCAACGCTCATCGATTTCCTGCTACTTGATTGTGGAGCCGGGCGGCACGTCTTCCAATGTGGTGAGCAGCGCCGACACTTCGAGATCACCGGCTGCCAGCACCATGCCCTGCGACTCGACGCCCATCAGTTTGGCCGGTTTGAGGTTGGCGACGATCACGACCCGCTTGCCGACCATCTCTTCCGGCGAATACTTGGCGCCGAGGCCGGCCACGATCTGGCGTTTCTCCGTCCCGATGTCCACCTGCAGCTTCAGGAGCTTTGTGGATTTCGGCACACGCTCGGCGGCAGCGACCAGTCCGACTTTCAAGGCGACCTTCCTAAAGTCATCGATCGAAATCTGACCCTCACCTCCTGCCGATGACATCGGAGGGGTGGGAGTGCCCGGCTGTTGTTGATCCACGCGTGATTCTCCTTGCGACTTGGTCGTGTCAATTCTCGGGAAGAGAGCGGTCCCTTTGGCGATCTCGGTTCCCGGAAGGACGCCGCCCCACGTGATCTCGGCGCTCAACAACGGCTTGGAGAAATTCAGCATGAGCCCGAGCTGCCGTTTCATTTCCTCGGCGGCATGCGGCATAAATGGAGCGAGCGCGAGACACAGGAATCGCAGCGTCTCAGTGACATTGTAGAGAACCGTGTTGAGGCGGCCCCGGTCTTCCGCCTTCTTCGCCAGGTTCCAGGGCGCGCTCCTGTCAATGTACTGGTTTGCCAACTGCACCAGACCCAAGATCACTTCCAAGGCACGGTTGAATTCCAGGTTGTTGAGATGGACATCCAGTTCTGTGCCGAGCAGTTTCACGGCGGTTTGCTGCAGAAGGTTGTCCATGGCAGATGGTTCGCCGGGCTCCGGCACTTTGCCGTCGCCGTACCGCTCGATCATGGTCAGTGTCCGGCTCAGCAGATTGCCCAGATCGTTGGCGAGCTCGCTGTTAATGCGTCCGATGAAGGCCTCTCTCGAGAAGTCGCCGTCCTGACCGAAGGGGACCTCGCGAAGCAAAAAGTAACGAAACGCGTCGATCCCGAATTCCGCGACCATGGCATTCGGGTCGACCACGTTCCCGCGGCTCTTCGACATCTTCTCGCCGCTCACCGTCCACCAACCATGGGCAAACACCGCCTTGGGCGGCTCCAAGCCGAGCGCCTTCAGCATCGTGCTCCAATAGACGGTATGGGTGGTCAGGATGTCCTTGCCGATCAGATGGAAATCGGCCGGCCACCATGTGTGAAACCTCGGCTCGTCGGTTAAATATCCGGGAATCGAGATGTAGTTCACGAGTGCATCGAACCAGACGTATGTCACATAGTTGGCGTCGAAGGGCAGCTCGATGCCCCACGATAGCCGCGATTTCGGGCGGCTGATACTGAGATCCTCCAGGGGTTTCTGAAGGAATCCGAGGACCTCGTTGCGGCGCGCGCGCGGCCGGATGAAGTCCGGATGCTCGTTGATATATGTCACCAGCCAGTGCTGGTACTTGCTCATCTTGAAGAAGTAGTTGGTCTCGCTGAGCTGGTCCAGGGGCCGCTTGCAGTCCGGACAGAGGCCGCCCACGGCGTCTTTCTCGGTCCAGAAGCGCTCATCGAACGTGCAATACCAGCCGGTATAGCTCGCCTGATAGATTTCCTTTTTGTCGTAGAGGGCCTGCAATGTCCGTTGCACCACGGTCTTGTGCCGCGGTTCCGTCGTCCGCACGAAGTCGTCGTTCGAAATGTTCAGGCGCTTCCAGAGCTCCTGAAACTGCGGCGCGAGCTTGTCGCAATGCGCCTGCGGCGGGATGCCCCCCTTCGCAGCGGCCTGCTGAACTTTCTGGCCGTGTTCGTCGAGGCCGGTGAGGAAAAAGACGTCGTAGCCTTTGAGACGCTTGTAGCGGGCCAGCACATCTGCCGCAATCGTCGTGTAGGCATGGCCGATGTGCGGGACATCGTTGACGTAGTAAATGGGAGTCGTGATGTAAAAGGACTGCGCCACGCGAAAGGCCTTATGCGGCTTTGGGTTGAAGGAACTGTCGTAAACGAAGGAGCAGTGCTTCCAGCAGCAGCACCTTGTTGAGATTGCGATCGAGGCCCCGCTCCATCGATTCCACGAAGGTGGACAGCTCCAGGATCCGTTCAAGCGGCAAGCGAGCGGCCTGCGCGTCGAGTTCCTCCAGTCGGTCCATGTTGATCAGGCGATCGCGGTCCCCGCCGACTTTCACGCGCGCGAGGTCTCTGAACCACGCAGCCAGCCAACCGATCGCCGCCTCGGCCTGCTCCGATTTTCCGATGGCGTCGCAGATCGCGAAAAGGCCGGCGATGCTCTCCAGAGATTCCCGGCTGACGAGTTGAAGGAAGGCGGCGCGCTCGGCGCGCAGGGCCTCAGCATCGGCTTCCAGCGCGAACCCCAATCGCCCGCCGGAGACCACCGCCAGGAATTGCGCATCGGCCTCGGACAGCGAGCGTCGTTCGCGCAGCGTGGTTTTCACCGTCTCGAGCGGTAGCGGCGCGAATCGGATTTCCTGGCAGCGCGAGCGGATCGTCGCGAGCAGCGAGTCCGGTCTTCCGGACACCAGGATAATCAGGCTGTCCGGCGGCGGCTCTTCAATGGTCTTGAGCAGGGCGTTGGCCGCTTCCTGGCGCAACAGATCGGCATTATTGAGGATCACAATTTTGCGCACGCCGACGAGCGGGCGATAGATGAACCGTGATTCGATTTCGCGGGTCTCTTCGGTTTCGCCCTTGCCGCTCGTGGCGGTGATGATGGTCACATCGGGATGGACGCCGATCTCGATCTGGTGACAGGACCGGCAGACCCCGCAGGCGTCGGGAGGATCAAGCGGCGGGACGGCTTCGCAATTGACGGCCTGCGCCAGCACGGTCGCCACGAGCCGTTTGCCGATGCCCTCGTCGCCGTGAAACAGCAAGGCATGCGCCAGGCGATCGCGTTGCATGGCGGCTTGCAGGAATCGTTTGGGCTGATCGTGGCCGATAATGGCGTTAAACGGCATGCGATTCGACCTTGGTGAGTTTGGCTTTTCTCGCGCTCACCCGCACGTCGACGAGTCGATTGATGGCCGCGCTGACCTCTTCGATCGGTGGGGTGCCGTCCAAGACGCGCACGCGTCGAGAGTCCCGCTTGGCGATGCGAAGATAGCCGTTTCGCACGGTCTGATGAAACGCTTCGCGTTCCATGTCCAGGCGGTCCAGGTGGCCGGCCCGGCGTTTTCGTGCCAGGCCGATGGCGACGGGAACGTCCAGGACGATCGTGAGATCAGGCATTGTCCCTGCGCTTGCAAACCGGTTCAGTCGGGCCACAGGGCTGGCTCCAACGCCCCGCCCGTAGCCTTGATAGGCCATCGTCGCATCCGAAAAACGGTCGCACAAGACGATGGCGCCTTTGTCCAGCGCCGGCAGGATGGTCTCGGCAACATGTTGAGCCCGACTGGCAAGGTACAGCAACAATTCGCAATGGATGTCCATGCCGCTGTTGCCCAGATCGAGGAGAACTTTTCGGATTTGCTCGCTGATCTGGGAACCGCCGGGCTCGCGTGTCTCGACGACGAGATATCCGCGTGATCGGAGTTGCTTGGCCAACCGACGAAGCTGGGTGGACTTTCCGCAGCCTTCGATCCCCTCGAAACTCAGTAGAAACCCTTGCTTCTGTGGTCCCCTCGGCATGCCGTCATTCCCCTCGTTCGTCACGTGAAATCGAAGCGGCGATAATAGTTTAACTCATTGAAAATAGCAAGAAATGGCTTGCGCGGTTGCGGGAAAATTTGTATGATGGCCGCGCGAGTATAGGAGACTCTGACACCGTGTTGAGAATTTCTTTAAAGCGTTATTTTATCACGGGTCTCCTGGTGGTTGTTCCCATCTGGGGGACCATTCTTGTCCTCAAGACTCTTTTTCTGACCGTTGATGGTCTGCTCGGTGATATTCCCGCCCGGTACGTGACGGAACGATATGTGCCTGGTGTCGGCATTCTCCTGCTGCTCATGCTCATCCTGCTCGCCGGTGTGCTCGCCACGAACATCATGGGCCGGCGGGTCGTCAAGGTCTGGGAAGACCTGCTGAAACGCGTGCCTCTCGTCCGCGGGATCTATGCCACGATCAAGTCCATGATGGACGTCCTCTCCTTTCAGGATAAGGAAAAGGAGAAGTACAGCCGAGTGGTGATGATCGAATTTCCACGCAAGGGTCAGTACGCTCTGGCGCTGGTGACGGGGGTGACCCCCGGAGAGATCCAGGACGTCAGCGCGGATCGTGTCATCAACGTGTATGTGCCGACGTCACCCAATCCCACGTCCGGATACCTGTTGTTTGTGCCGGAGAGCGAATTGATCCCCGTAGGCATGAGCGTGGACGAGGCCCTGAAGATGATGTTCTCAGGGGGCATGTACACGCCAGCCCCGCCGCGTTCCGAAACGGTTGCAACCGGCGGTGGCCGACGGCTTCCATGAAACCGAGGAAGCCCGTCTCCGTGATCATCCTTGCGGCAGGACAAGGCACCCGCATGCGCTCCAAGCTGGTCAAGGTGCTCCACGCCGTCGGCGGGCGGGCGATGGTGCTCTACCCCGTGGATCTCGCGCTCGCCATCGCCAAGGACCCGCATCGCATCGCCGTGGTGATGGGCCATCAAGCCGAACGCGTCAAGGAAATCGTCAGCGGCGCCGACGTCTGCACGGTCGTGCAGACCCGTCGCCTAGGCACCGGCCATGCCGTCGCGCAAGCGCAGACGGTATTTCAGGGACGCCGCGGGAACGAATGGCGCAAGCAGCGGTTCCTGGTGCTGAGCGGCGACACGCCCTTGCTGACCGAGGCGACCGTCCGGGACATGCTCGCCCTGCACGAACGGCAGGAGGCCGCGATCACCGTGCTCACCGCTCACCTCGACCGGCCGGCCGGCTATGGACGTGTGGTGCGCGGCGGGCAGGGATATGTCTCGCGGATCGTCGAAGACCGCGACGCCACGCCCGATGAACGGCGGCTCACGGAAATCAACGCCGGGACCTACGTGATCGAGGGAGATTTTCTTTTTCCCGCGCTCACCGATCTCAAGCCCACGAACGTTCAAAAGGAATTTTATTTGACCGACATTGTCTCGGCGGCGGTGCGGCAAGGGAAAGCCGTGGCGGCCTACCTCGCCGATAATCCTGTGGAGGTCATGGGCATCAACACACGGCGCGAGCTCGCGGAGGCTGAACGGTTGGTGCGCGCCCGCATCCGCGGGCGATTGATGGCGCAAGGCGTGACCTTTCTGGCGCCCGAGACGAGCTTCGTGGACGCCGACGTGACGATTGGGCAGGACACGATCATCCATCCGCACACGACCCTGGAAGGACACACGAAGATCGGCGAGGACTGCGTCATCCGATCCCATACCCGCATCGTGGACAGCGTCCTTGGTCAGGGGGTGGCCATTCTGGACGGATGCGTAATCGAGGGAAGCCGTCTGGATGAGCGCTGCACGATCGGACCGTTCGCGCATCTGCGTCCCGGGACGATCATCAGGCGTGCGGCCAAGGTGGGCAACTTTGTCGAGCTGAAGAAGGCGGACCTTGGCGTCGGCTCTAAGGCGAACCATCTCACGTACCTCGGCGATGCGACGATCGGCACGCGGGTGAATATCGGCGCGGGCACGATCACCTGTAATTACGACGGCGCGCACAAGCATCACACGGTGATCGGTGATGAGGTCTTTGTCGGGAGCGACGTGTCTTTCGTCGCTCCCGTCCGCATCGGGAAGGGTGTCGTCATCGGGGCGGGCTCGGTGGTCACGGAGGACGTCCCCGCGGGCGCGCTGATCGTGGGTCGCGCGCGGCAGGTGGTCAAGCCAGGATGGGTGAAGTCCCGACGGGAGAAGGCAAAGGGAGGCAAGCACTAGCATGTGCGGGATCATTGGGTACATCGGAAGCCAGAATGCCGTGCCATTGCTCCTCGACGGTTTGAAGCGCCTCGAATACCGGGGCTATGACTCGGCCGGCGTTGCGGTGGTGGCCGACGGGAAAATCAGCATCCGCCGAAGCGTCGG
Source organism: Nitrospirota bacterium (assembly GCA_005877815.1). Taxonomy (GTDB): domain Bacteria; phylum Nitrospirota; class Nitrospiria; order Nitrospirales; family NS-4; genus NS-4. The sequence continues at coordinate 13,015 of VBOG01000023.1, read as the reverse complement.
GAAGCTCGTGAACCTCGAAAAATCCCTGGCGGCAGAAGCGCTGAGCGGCATGGTCGGCATCGGCCACACCCGATGGGCGACGCATGGCAAGCCTTCGGAGCAGAATGCGCATCCTCACCGGTCAGGATCCCTGGCGTTGGTCCATAACGGCATCATCGAGAACTACATGGCGTTAAAGGAAACGTTGGTCAAGGATGGATGCCGGTTCGAATCCGAGACGGATACCGAAGTGGTGGCTCATCTCATCGCCCGCTCCGTCAAGCAGGGACTTGGATTGGAAGCCGCGGTGCGCGCGGCGACCCGCGAGATTCACGGCAGCTATGCGATGGCGGTGTTGTGCGAAAAGGACCCGAATACGATCGTGGCGGCGCGCTCCGGATGCCCGTTGGTCATCGGCATGGGAAGCGACGGCGCATTTGTCGCCTCGGATGTCACGGCGATCCTGGCCCACATGCGCGATGTGCTGTTCCTCGAGGATGGAGAGTTGGCCATTCTGTCCGGCAACGGGTTGGTGGTGAAGGATGCCGACGGCAAGCCGGTGACGCGCGACATGACGCGCATCACCTGGGACGCCACCGCCGCTGAAAAAAGCGGGTATCCGCACTACATGCTGAAGGAGATCCACGAGCAGCCGCAGACGATCCTGGACACCATGCGCGGGCGCTACACCCATGAGCAGGGCGAGGCGGATCTTCCGGATATCGGGATCACGCCTCAGCAACTCGCGGAGACCGGGCGGATCTGGATCGTCGCATGCGGCACCTCCTGGCACGCGGGTCTGGTCGGGAAATACCTGATCGAAGAGATGGTCGGCGCGCCCGTCCATGTGGACATCGGCTCGGAGTTCCGCTACCGGCATCCCCGCATGCAGCCTGGCGATCTCTTTCTCACGATCTCGCAATCAGGGGAAACCGCCGACACACTCGCGGCGGCGCGCGAAGCGAAACGCCAGGGCGCGCGGGTGGTCTCCATCTGCAACGTGGTGGGCAGTACCTTGGCCCGTGAATCGGATGGTGTCCTGTATACCCGCGCGGGCCCTGAGATCGGGGTCGCGTCCACGAAGGCGTTCACGGCGCAACTCACCGCGCTGTATCTGCTGGCGTTGCATCTTGGCCGCGTCCGTGGCGCGGTGTCTGCCGCAGAAGGCAAAGCCTGGCTGGATCGGTTTGTCACGCTGCCCGCCTTGGTCAAGCGGATTCTCGGCCGCGAAGCGGAAATTGTCTCGATGGCGAAGCGCTATTACATGAAGCGCAACTTCCTCTATCTTGGGCGGGGCATCAACTATCCGATCGCGCTGGAAGGCGCGTTGAAGCTGAAGGAGATTTCTTACATCCATGCCGAGGGCTATGCGGCCGGAGAAATGAAACATGGGCCGATCGCGTTGATCGACAAGGACATGCCGGTCGTCATTCTGGCGCCGCGCGACAGGCTCTACGAGAAGACGGTCAGCAATCTTATGGAGGTGAAAGCCCGGGGTGCGCCGGTGATCGCATTCGTGACGGAAGGCGAGCGTGAACTGGGACGCACGGCGGACGCCGTGTTTACCGTTCCGGACGCCCACCCTTTGCTGACGCCGGTTCTGTTCACCGTGCCGCTCCAGTTGCTCGCGTATCATATCTCGGTGATCCGTGGGACGGACGTGGATCAGCCGCGGAATCTGGCGAAAAGCGTCACGGTCGAATGAGCATTTCGCGGCGGTGATGGGGTAAACTAGACGTATGGAGATCACGCAAAAAGAGGTCGAGCATGTGGCGAAGCTGGCCCGGCTTGATATCGGCGAGGACGAAAAGGGGACGTTCGCCAGGCAGTTGAGCGCGGTGCTGACCTACATGGATCAGCTGAAAGAGGTGGAGACGGCCGGGGTCGAGCCGACGACGACCGTGTTGCCCGCGGTCAATGTGTTTCGTGACGACGTGGTCCGTCCCTCGCTTCCGCGCGAGCAAGCGCTGGCGAATGCGCCGGAGCAATCCGAAGGTTTTTTTAGCGTGCCGAGGATCCTGGAAGATCGGTAAGGAGTGAGATAAGAGATGTTTCGACAAATGCTGCGATCCAAGATCCATCGGGCGAAGGTGACCGATGCCTGCTTGGAATATGAAGGAAGCCTCACGATTGACGAGAACCTGATGGATGCCGCCGGCATTCTGGCGTATGAAGCCGTCGTCATCTCGAATCTCAACAACGGCGAGCGCTTCACGACATACGCGATTCCGGGGCCCCGCGACACCGGCACCATTTCGCTGAACGGGCCGACGGCCCGGAAGGGCGCGATCGGGGACTACATCATCATCTTCTGTTACGAATTCTACAATGAAGATGAGATCAAGCGGCACGATCCGCGCATCATCAAGGTTGACGATAAGAATCGCGTGATCGCCTGATGTCGCTGCACCGGCTGACACTTTCGGAACTGCAGCAGGAGTTCTCGGAGGCGAAGGTCTCGGCGGTGGAAATTGCCCAGGCGTTCAGCAAGCGGCTCGCGCTGGTCGAGCCCAAGGTCAAGGCCTTCATCTCGCCCGCGAAGAAGGAGACGCTCCTCGCCGAGGCGAAGGCCATTGACCTCAAGCTCCGGGGCTGGCGACGGACGTCGCCGCTGATGGCGATGCCGATCGCGATCAAGGACAACATCTGCACCGAGGGCGTGAAGACGACGTGCGGATCGCGGATGTTGGAAACATTCGTTCCGCCCTATGATGCGACGGTGGTCTCGCGATTTCGCAGCCAGGACTATTTTCTCATCGGCAAGACCAACCTCGATGAATTTGCGATGGGCTCCTCGACCGAGAATTCGGCGTTTGGTCCCACGAGGAATCCCTGGAACCAGGCGCATATCCCCGGTGGTTCAAGCGGCGGCTCGGCGGCCGCCGTGGCGGCGGACTTGTGCGTTGCCGCTTTGGGGTCGGATACAGGCGGCTCGATCCGGCAACCCGCCGCGTGCTGCGGGGTCGTCGGGCTGAAGCCCACGTATGGCCGTGTGTCGCGGTATGGCTTGGTGGCCTTTGCATCGTCACTGGACCAGATCGGCACATTGACCAAGGATGTGCGGGACGCGGCGATGTTGCTCAAGGTCATCGCGGGACACGACCCACAGGATTCCACGTCCGCGGATGTCGTCGTGCCCGATTATTCGAAGTCGCTCAAGACCAGCATGCGTGGGATGAAGGTCGGCGTGCCGAAGGAGTTCTTTACCGACGGGATGGATCCCGAGGTCGAGCAGGCGGTGCGGGCGGCCATCGAGCAGATGAAGGACCTCAAAGCCGAGATCAAGGAGATCTCGCTGCCGATGACGAAATATGCCGTTGCGGTGTACTACGTCATTGCCACGGCGGAGGCCTCCTCGAACCTGGCTCGCTATGACGGGGTGCGGTACGGTGTCCGCGCGGCCAAGGAGAAGGGCCTGTTGGAGATGTACACCAAGACGCGGCAGGAAGGTTTCGGTGCGGAGGTGAAGCGCCGCATCATGCTCGGAACCTACGCGCTGTCGGCCGGCTATTACGAAGCCTACTATGGCAAAGCGCAAGCCGTGCGGACGTTGATCAAGCGCGACTTTGATGAGGCGTTTAAGGAGGTGGACATCATCGTCACGCCGACGATGCCGACGCCGGCGTTTCAGCTGGGCGAAAAGGTCCAGGACCCGCTGCAGATGTACTTGTCCGACATCTTCACGATCTCGGTCAACCTTGCCGGCGTGCCGGCGATCGCGGTGCCATGCGGCCTGAGCGCGGCGCGATTGCCGATCGGTGTGCAGATCATCGGCCGGGCGTTCGAGGAGGAAAAAGTCCTTCGGGCGGCCTATGCCTACGAACAGGCCACCGAGTGGCATAAAAAAAGGCCGGGCCTCTCATGGTGATTCAGATTGCTGTGTTGGTGATGGCCGTTGCGGTGGCGGTTCTCGTTGCGTACATCGTGCCGTTATTGATCCAGATCAGAAGGACGGCGCAGGAGTCAGAGCGACTCTTCAGGCGGATCAACGACGATCTGCCCGATCTTTTGAAGGAGGCGTCCGAGACGGTCCGCAATATCAATGCGGTGGCCACGAACGTCCGCGAAGGTGCCGCACAGGCGCGGGTGCTCGGCGACGCGGTCGGCGCAATCGGCGAGACGATCAACCAGCTCCATGGCGCGGTCCGCGGCGGCGCGGGGTCGCTCCTGTCGAATGTCAGTGGATGGATGGCCGGGGTCCGAGCGGCGTTCCAGGTGCTGGCAAAGAGGTCGTCGTCGGCTCACGACGCGGATCCGGGCAACGGTGGAGGAGATGGGAAGGAGGGTGGACATGGTTGAAGCCGCGGTCGTCATCATCGCGCTCTCGGCAATGGTCCTCGTGGCGTACCTGATTCCGACACTGAGACAGCTTGCAAAAACGGCCGAGCAGTCGGAGCGGCTGATGCGGATGATGAACACGGACGTGCCGCCCCTGTTGGAAGAAGCCGGGCGCGCACTGCACACCCTCAATCTGGCGGCGATAGATATCGAAAAGGCGCTGGCCGGCGGGCGTGCCTTGAACGATGCGGCGGCCTCCATCACATGCAGTATCACGGACGTACGGAGCGCATGCTGGCAGACAGCCAATGAACTCCTGACCGGCATCGTGGGATGGGCGGACCAATTTCGGCCGGTGGCGGCTATTTCAGGACGGGGCGGGCTCAGCGCGTTACTGACAGGGGTTCAAGAAGGCTTCAAATTCATGCGTGGACGATCAGCAATCCATACACGGGGAGGGTCATACAATGGCGGAGAACAACAATAGTGGATTTTCGGGAGGCACGATCGCCTTTGCGTTCCTCGCGGGCGCGATCATTGGAGCGGGCGCGGCCTTGTTGCTTGCACCGCAATCGGGCGCAGAGACTCGAAACATGCTGAAGGGATATGCGGAGAAAGCCGAGGAAGAGGCTCGTGAACGGATGAAGGAAGCGCGCGCGACATGGGACACGGCGATCGAACAAGGCAAACAGTTTATCAGCGAAAAGAAATCGGTTCTGAGTGCCGCCTTCGAGGCCGGCAAGGAAGCGATGAAACAGCCACAGCCACGCGGATAAGGAACGAGCCCGCGCGCGATGCCGTATGAAGTCGTCATCGGTCTTGAGGTTCATGCGCAGCTGTTGACGGCATCGAAGCTCTTTTGCGGCTGCAGCACGGCGTTCGGAGCGGCTGCCAATACGCAGACCTGCCCGGTCTGTCTCGGTATGCCCGGCGTGCTGCCGGTCATCAACGGAAAGGCGGTCGAGTTCGCCATCCGGACGGGGCTGGCGCTGAACTGCACGGTCGCGCCGATGAATCGGTTCGCCCGTAAGAACTACTTTTATCCCGACCTGCCGAAGGGCTATCAGATTTCGCAGTACGAGTTGCCGATCTGCGAGCATGGGTGGCTCGAGATTGGACACAACGGCACGCCGAAGCGCGTACGCATCCGCAGGGCTCATCTCGAAGAGGACGCGGGTAAGAACCTTCACCAAGGCATCGCCGGCGCCTCGCACGTGGATCTGAACCGTGCCGGAACGCCGCTGCTTGAGATCGTCACGGAACCGGACATGCGGACGCCTGACGAGGCCATCGCCTACCTCAAGATGCTGCGGGACATCCTGGTGTACCTGGAAGTCTGCGACGGCAATATGGAGGAGGGCAGCCTCCGGTGCGAGCCGAATCTGTCGCTCCGACCTGTCGGATCCCCGACGCTCGGGACGAAAGTGGAGCTGAAGAACATCAACTCCTTCAAATATGCCAAGGCCGCGATGGAATATGAGATCAAGCGCCAGACGAAGGTCTTGGATGAAGGCGGCACGCTGGTCCAGGAGACGCGTCTCTGGAATCCCGAAAAAAAAGAAACCGCGCCGATGCGAAGCAAGGAAGAAGCGCACGACTACCGTTACTTCCCGGACCCCGACCTCGTGCCTCTCCATATTTCAAAAGAATGGATTGAACAAATCAGAGGTACTCTTAGGGAGTTACTAGATGCCAGAAAGAACAGACTGAAAGAACAGTTTGGTCTTTCCGATTATTCAGTGGACGTCTTAGCTTCCGATAAAAAGTTTCTTGAATACTTTGAAAAGTGTGCAGCGGAAGACAAATCTGGTTTGTCGAAGATTGAAGTGGGAAAGGAGCTTGCCAACTGTATTACGATAGAGTTTCGAGGGCTCGCCCGGAAGATGAACAGTCGCGCTGGTTTTGAACAGTCGAATACACCGCTCCCGTTAAGACATCCGGATTCTTCAGAGTACGGAGAAATTTGGCAGGGAACGCTGATTCCAGCGAAAAATCTTATGGAACTAGTTGCTATGAAGCTGAGAGGCGAGATTAGTGGGCCTATTTATAAGGCAGTATTAGAGGAGATGTTTTTTAGCAGGGGTAAGACTGCCTCTGAGATCATTGAAGCGAAGGGGCTGACGCAGGTCTCCGATGAAGGCTCGCTGGAGAAGTTCATTGACGAGGTGATCGCCAAGAATCCGCAACAGGTCGAGCAGTACCGCGGCGGCAAGGAGGCGGTGTACGGGTTCTTCGTGGGCCAGGTCATGAAGGCCTCCGGCGGCAAGGCGAATCCGGCCAAGGTGAATGAATTACTCAAGAGGAAGCTAACGCAATGAGGTCGCGGGGCCTGTCACCGCATTACCGGGGCACCCGTTGCTTCTTGGAACGGGTCCTGTCGCTCAGCAGCCCTTGCGCCCAGATGCTCAGAACTCAAGCCGATTCGCGCCGGGCTCATGGCGCCCGCTACGCGCCACCCGTTCCCAATGCTATGGGTCACCAGCTCTCGGCGTTGCGACATCGCGGCCGTCGAAGATACGCGCAACGCCGCTGCGCTCCGCTCGGGGCCCATGCGGCGCCACCCGTATTTCATCTGAGGACCGACGCATGAGCGCGATAGCGGAGATCAAGGCGAGAGAGATCCTGGATTCGCGGGGGAACCCCACGATCGAGGTGGATGTCGTGCTCGAGTCCGGCGCGTGCGGCCGTGCGGCGGTGCCCTCGGGAGCCTCGACGGGCGAGCGCGAGGCGCTCGAACTGCGCGACGGCGACAAAAAGCGCTATCTTGGCAAGGGCGTTCGCAAGGCGGTCGGCAATGTGCAGCGGATCCTTGCTCCCAGTCTTCTCGGGATGGACGCGACGAAGCAGGGCGAGCTCGATCAGAAGATGATCACACTCGACGGGACGCCGACCAAGGGCAAACTCGGCGCCAATGCCATTCTCGGCGTCTCACTGGCTGTCGCAAAAGCCGCGGCGGAGGAAGCGGGGATGCCGTTCTATCGCTACCTGGGCGGTGCCAATGCCCTGGAGCTGCCGGTGCCGATGATGAACATCATCAACGGCGGCGCGCATGCCGACAACAATTTGGACTTGCAGGAATTCATGATCGTGCCGGTCGGCGCGCCAAGCTTCTCCGAAGCGATCCGCATGGCGACCGAGGTGTTCCATACCCTCAAAGGCCTGCTGAAGAAGAAGGGCTTGAACACGGCCGTCGGCGATGAGGGTGGGTTTGCGCCGAACCTGGGCTCCAACGAAGAGGCATTGGCATTGGCCGTGACGGCGATTGAGGCCGCCGGCTACCGACCTGGCCGCGACATCGCCCTGGCGCTCGATGCCGCCGCGAGCGAGTTCTACGAAGGTGGGCGGTACATGCTGAAAGGCGAGAAGCAGGCCGAACGCTCGAGCGAAGACATGGTGAAATATTACGAGGGGCTGCTGCGGCGCTATCCGATCGTCTCCATCGAGGACGGCCTGAGCGAGAAGGACTGGGAAGGCTGGCGCATGCTGACCGAGCGGCTGCGGGACCGGGTGCAGTTGGTGGGCGATGATATCTTTGTGACCAACCCTCAGATTTTTTCGAAGGGCATCGCGGAGGGGATCGGCAATGCCATCCTCATCAAGCTGAATCAGATCGGCACCTTGACGGAGACGCTGGATACGATGGAAATGGCCAAGCGCGCCGGCTACGCGGTCGTCGTGTCGCACAGGTCAGGTGAAACGGAAGATACCACGATTGCCGACCTCTCGGTCGCGCTCAATACGGGCCAGATCAAAACGGGATCGCTCTCGAGGACCGACCGAACAGCCAAGTATAACCAGTTGCTACGGATCGAAGAGGAGCTCGGCAAATCGGCGGTGTACCGCGGCGCCGCGGTGTTCGAACGCAAGGGAAGCCGGTCATGAGAAGGCCCAATCAGCGACGCGAAAGGCTGCACGCGCGTCAAAAACGCCGCTGGACCGTCTTTGTCGTCCTCGGGTGCGCGTTCATGGGCTACTTCACATATTCCTTCTTCTTCGACACGATGGGCTTTATGAAATATCTCAGCATGAAGCGGACGCAGGCGGAGATTGCCTCCGAGATTCAGGCTCTCAAAGAGAAGAACACGCGCCTGAAAAACCAGATCGAGGCCGTCAAGCACGACCCGGCCACGCTCGAAAGCCTGGCGAGGGAACGCCTCGGCATGGTCCGAAAGGACGAGACGGTCTACCTGTTCGTGCCTGATCCGGCGGGAAAGCCATGAGCGACGCCGGGGCCTACCGCTCCGGATTCGTGGCGTTGGTGGGCCGCCCCAACGTCGGAAAATCCACGCTTCTGAATCGGCTCCTCGGCGAAAAAATCGCCATCATCTCCGACAAGCCTCAAACGACGAGGACCCGCATCCTGGGCGTGAAGCATCTGGATAACGCCCAGTTGATTTTCCTGGACACGCCCGGCATCCATAAGCCGAAGTACCGTCTCAACGCGCGGATGGTGCAGGTGGCCGTGGACGTCCTCGAGGAAGTGGATCTCGTCTTCGTGCTCGTCGAAGCCACCTCGGCTCCAGGGCCGGGGGACCGGTTCGTCCTGGAACAGCTCAAGAGCCGTCGGGTGCCGGCGATGCTCTTGATCAACAAGGTGGACCTTGTGCGCAAATCCCGCCTGCTGCCCCTGATCGATGCCTACAGCCGGATGCATGCCTTTGAGGAAATCGTGCCGATCTCGGCGAAGATCGGCGACGGCGTAGACCGCCTCGTGGAGCTCGCGCTGGCGCGAATGCCGGAAGGGCCGGCGTATTTCAAAGATGACGTCGTGACGGATCAGCCGATGCAGGTGCTGGCATCGGAGATCATCCGGGAGAAGATCCTTCAGAAGACGCGGGACGAGCTGCCGTTCGCCGTTGCGGTGGGGATTGAGTCCTTTAAAGAAGAAGGCAGGCTTGCGCGCATTGCGGCGGTGGTGTATGTGGAAAAGGAATCGCAAAAAGCGATCGTCATCGGGAAGCACGGCGAGATCCTGAAGGCCGTCGGCACGTACGCCAGAATCGACATGGAACACCTGTTCGGCATGAAGGTGTTCCTGGAGCTCTGGGTCAAAGTGAAGGAGGGCTGGCGCGAGGACGAGCGGATGCTCTCCGCGTTGGGGTATTGATGGACCGCATGGAGAAAAACGGGAGGACTGAAAAAGCCACGGTGACGGCCGAGGCGCGTCCGGCTAGCAAGTTCGAAATCATGCTGGATTCGGTGCGTCGGCTGTTGCGTCGCGGGGCCATCGGCAATCTCGATCGGATGGTCAACAAGATGCACCCGGCGGACATCGCGAAGGTGTTGCATCACCTCCACACCGCCCAGGAAAAGCGCACCGTCTTTGAGCTGATCAAGGTCGAAGGTAAAAAGGCCCGGGTGCTGAGCGAGATGGATGAAGTGACGCTCGGCGAAATTCTCACCGACGTGCCGTCTTCCGATATCGCGTTGATGATTCGCACGCTCCCCGATGACGACCAGGCCTACATCCTCACCCACCTGCCGGAGGAACGGTCGCAGGAAATCCTGAGGTTCATGAAGCCGGAGGACTCCGCGGAAGTCAAAGACCTCCTGCAGTATGAGCCGCAGACGGCCGGCGCGATCATGACGGCCGATTTCTTCGCGCTGCCGTCCGACACGACCGCGCAGGAGGCGATCCGGAAACTGCAGCAGTCCACCGACACCGGCAACGTCTTTTATATTTACGTCACCGATAAGGAGGACAAGCTCGTCGGCGTGATGTCGCTGCGCCAACTGCTGCTGGTCTCTCCCGATCGGACTCTCGGCAGCATGATGACGAGGGACGTCATCAGCGTGACAACCGATACCGATCAGGAAGAGGTCGCGAAGCAGGTGGCCCTCTACAATTTGCTGGCCATCCCCGTTGTCGAAAAGGACAACACGCTGGTGGGCATCATCACCGTGGACGACGTGGTGGACGTGATGCGGGAGGAAGCCACCGAGGACATGTTGAAGATGTCCGGGACGAAGATCGAGGAGGAGGATACGGTGATGACCTCTTCCATCTTCAATGCGGTGCGGATGCGTGTGCCGTGGCTGGCCATCAACTTTGTCGGCAGCCTTGTATCGGGCGCGATCCTGTGGGCCTTTTCCGATTCGATCCAGCAGGTGGTCGCCTTGGTGACGTTTATCCCGGTCATTGCGGCGATGGGCGGGAACGTCGGGCTGCAATCCTCGACCCTCGTGATCCGGGGCCTGGCGACGGGGCGTATCGAACTCTCCGATGTTCGAAAAGTGTTCTTCCGGGAAGTCTCCATAGGCCTTATCATCGGCGTGCTCTGTGGATGTGTGGCGCTTGCGATTGCCGGCATCATGCATATCAACCTGCGACTGGGACTGGTGGTCGGCGCCGCCATGATGTGCGCCTTGGTGGTCTCGACCACGATGGCCACGATCATGCCGGTGATCTTGAAGCATTACGACATCGATCCGGCGGTGGCGGCGGGACCGTTTGTGACCACGGCCAACGACATCACCGGTTGCGCGATTTACTTGAGTCTGGCCACGGTGTTCCTCGAGTATTTAAAATAGCTCATGGGCCTCAGCAAGACCCCTGCGATTGTTCTCAAGAGCCGCAAATGGGGTGACGCCGACCGCATCGTCACCTTCTTTACGTTGAAGCACGGCAAGGTGCGGGGAGTGGCGCGCGGCGCCCGGCGGATGAAGAGCCGCTTCGGCAGCGCCCTCGAGCCCTTTGTGCATTGCGATCTCGATCTGTTCGAGAAGCAGGGAGATTCCCTGTACCGGATCTCCCAGGCCAGCATCCGGCAGTCGTTCTATACATTGAGGGATTCGCTGGAGACCATTACCGGCGCCGCTCGGCTGGCCAATCTCGCGGGGGCGGTGACGGCCGACGGAGATGCCGTCCCACGGGTCTTTCATGCCCTGCTCGAGGGATTCCGGGCGATCGGGCAGTCCGAGGACGCGGCGACGACGGCGGCGCTCTATGAATTGGAGATTCTCCGTTTCGCGGGGTATTTGCCGCACCTCGAACGCTGCAACAGCTGTCAGTCCACGGCCACTGATCGTTGGTTCTTTTCGCCACGGGCCGGCGGTACGCTGTGCGGCCCATGCGCCCGGCACGAACCGGTGCGCTGTGCTCTGATCTCGCCCGCCAGCCTGGCCTTCTTTCGCCAGGCTCTCCGCATGGACCCCGCGCTGCTTCCGCGCCTCAAGGCGACCGCGCCGGTGCGGGAGGAACTTCGGGACGCCATTGAACTCTACGTGGACTACGTTGCGGGTCGAAGCCTGCCGAAGTCCGGGGTGCTCTTTGCTGCGGAACGCCGGTCCACCTATCGCCGCACTCCGAGCCCCGTGGCATCAGGGAATGCCAATCGCGTATAGTGAATCTGTCCATGTCCAATCAGATCGGATATTCGGGAGTCGTTGCGCGGTTCGTCGGCAAGGCCTTCGTCGCGTTCGGCTTCATTCTCGGCACCTATGGGTTGACCGAGAAGCAGGACGCGGTCATGCACGCGGGACTCGGCCTTTTGGTCGCAGGCGTGGTGGCGTCAGCCTACGGCCTGTTTCATTGGGTGAGGTATCGGGGCGTGACGGCGCATGGGAACAGGGGAGAGCGTCAATGACGGAGATCCAGCCCGCCGACATGGATTGGATCGAAAACGGCGTCCTCGGGATCGAGTGGACGGACGGGCACAAAGGTGTCTATCCGATCCGGTACCTCCGCCAGCATTGTCCCTGTGCGGCCTGCACGGATGAATTCACCGGCGAGCTTCGCATCAAGCCCGACAGCGTGCCGATGTTCCTGGGGGTCAATGACGTGGAAGCCGTCGGCCGGTACGGCATCCGGTTCCGTTGGTCCGACGGCCATGACACGGGGATTTATTCCTTCACGCTGTTGCGCAACAAATTCTGCCGCTGTCCCGTCTGCAAAGCACGAGAAAAGTGATGCCCGCGCCGTCCAGCCATATCGAGATCACGGAAACCATGGTCCGTCTGTACGTGTTTCTCGCGCAGACTTTGGACCGGTGTCTTGATCACAGCCAACAGGCGGCGTTCCCCGAGAAAGACCATCAGGCATTCCTCGCCGACACGCGCGCAAAGCTGTTGCCCATGGTGTCCGTCAATGCCGTCGTGAAAGGCAAGGTGGAGGAGGAGACCCGGCGGGTCCTCGAACTGGCGGAGCGTTACATGAAGGCTGAAGGGACAAAGACTGTACTTCAACAGGAAGTCAAAGCCGAGCGCGCGATCCTGGAAACCAAGCTGATTGCCCTGAGCGACCTCCTCGCGGTGTTTCGCGCCCTCTAAATGCTCTTCTTCAGATATTCTCGCTAATACTCCGTGAGGACGCTGGGCCGTTCATCTCCCTGACTCCCGCCAGCGGACCCGAGAGCACGTCGAGTTTTTCATTGTCGAAGTGGGCCGCATTCTGCCCCCAACGGTAGACGAATTCATGCATCCCCGGTTCTTCCGGAATCAGAAATTCAATCACCCGCTGCGAACCCTTCAATGTGATCAACCGCTCCTTCCGCTCGATGCGAATTGGACAATTGGACGACAGCATCGCGGTGATTTGCGTAGCCGACCAGAAAACCTCTCCGTAGACAAAACAGGCCTGCGGCAGATTGACCGGAAGTGGAGCCGCAGACCCTCCCGCAACATATCCGGCGAGAAGGAGCGATGAAAGCCACATGATGAGTACCTCCGTTAGGGGAGCTCTCAGTGCTGTCTCCAGCTATCCCAGAACGGCCGGCACGCATCAATCACCCTTTCAGGCGGAATTGCGGGAAAATATCCC
>VBOG01000139.1 GCA_005877815.1 Nitrospirota bacterium | reverse complement strand
GCGCGCAAGGCCCACACCGATGCCGCGAAACTTCCAGGCTGGTGCGGTTTATGTTTTGACCAATCAAGTAGAAAACACCGTGGCGGTTTTCCGCCGGACTGCTGATGGAACCCTAACTCCTGCTGGCGAATTTCCCACCGGTGGCGCCGGGGATCCTACTCCACAAGGCACGGATCCGGCGACCGACCCGCTTGCATCGCAAGGCGCGCTGATTTTAGATCAGGGCCACCAATTTTTGTTCGCCGTCAACGCGGGTAGCAATCAAATTTCAGTTTTGGAGATATCAAATACCGGGCTCGATCTAGTTGGCGTTTTTGATTCTGGCGGCGTCCGACCGATCAGCCTGGCATTGCACGAAAATCTGCTATATGTGCTGAATGAAGGCGGAACCCCCAACATTACCGGGTTCACCGTAGGCACTGACGGCACGCTGACACCCTTGGCTGGCTCGACTCAGCCGTTAATTGGCGACACAGCAGCTGATCCTGCTCAGGTCAGCTTCAATCCTGACGGTACACTGTTGGTTGTGACTGAAAAAGCGGGCAACCGGATTGATACTTACACTATCGATGAGAACGGATTGCCGAGCGCGCCGATTGATAATGCTTCCAACGGCATGACGCCATTTGGCTTCGCCTTCAGCAACCCTGGGTTTCTCGTTGTTTCAGAGGCGGTCGGCGGGACGCCCAGCGCATCGGCGGCATCTTCGTACAGCGCAGGAGACGACGGCGTATTAAGTGTGATCAGTGGCTCAGTGCCGAATTCTCAAACCGCCTCGTGCTGGGTGGTCATCACCAACAGCGGACATTTGGCTTTCGTGTCGAACACTGGCAGTGGCACGATTTCCAGCTACGACCTAACTAGCAACGATGGAACACTGAGCTTGATCAATTCCGTAGCCGGTGACACGGGTGCGAACAGCGCGCCGATAGACATGGCTCTAAACGTCAGCAGTCATTTCCTATATGTGCTTGCTGGCGGTTTACAATCGGTGATTTCCTTTCGCGTGGAACACGATGGCAGCCTGACCTTGATTGACACTGATGGAGGTCTGCCGCTTGGCGCACAGGGTATTGCGGCCAAATAGATTTTGGTGTGTGATCGTGATAATCAGGATCGAACGCGACACGGAAATGCCGTTGAACGTGCTTCGGTTGAGGATTTAATTTGCCCTAGTGGCAAAAACGAAACCTCAAGCCCGATTGACGCTTCTCGGACGGAGTGAAGCGAGATTACCCGCCTCGCCTGCCGAGGCGCGGCTGGAGACTTTTCCAAATCCGGCGCCACGCCGCAATTATCGGATTCATTTTGAAACTGACGATTTCACTTCCGTCTGTCCGGTGACAGGGCAACCCGATTTTGCCCGCATCGATATCGATTACGTGCCCGACCGTCTCTGCGTCGAGAGCAAGTCGCTTAAATTTTATCTAGCGTCCTATCGAAACGAGCGCGCGTTTAATGAAGCCGTCACGAACCGCATCCTAGACGATTTCGTCAAAGCGTGCGCGCCGCGCGAAGCCATCATAACCGCACAATTCTCCGCGCGCGGCGGCATCGCGCTCACTGTGCGCGCCGAGTATCCCGACAAGAAAGTGCGGCGCGACGACCAACAGAACTGGTAGGGCGCGACCGCCGGGCGCGCCGAGGAGTCACCAAAGAGTTGGTTTCCCGCCTCTCCCCTTTCGCAAAGGGGAGAGGACTAAGGTGAGGGGTTGTTCTGGCACAGCGGATTGCAAACCCAAAACCCTCACCCTACCCTCTCCCTTGCGAAGGGAGAGGCGGACCAGGCTCCGAGCCAAAATTGCAGGAAATGAAACGCGCAGTCGTCCTTTTGAGCGGCGGAATCGATTCGACTACCACGCTGGCAATCGCGATCGCGGAAGGCTACGTTGCCTACGCGCTCTCATTTGATTACGGTCAGCGTCACCAGATCGAAACGGAAGCGGCTCGCCGCGTCGCTGACTCGTTAGGCGCAAAAGAACATCGCGTCGCAAAGATCGACCTTCGTGTCTTCGGCGGCTCCGCGCTCACTGACGATCTCGACGTGCCCAAGCAGCGATCGCAATCGGAAATCGCGCACGGCATTCCAGTCACTTACGTGCCCGCGCGCAACACCATCTTCCTCGCGTACGCACTTGCCTGGGCGGAGGTGATTCCGGCCAACGACATTTTTCTCGGCGTAAACGCGATCGATTACAGTGGCTATCCCGATTGCCGGCCGGAATTTGTCGAAGCGTTTGAGGACTTGGCCAATCTTGGCACAAAAGCCGGTGTAGAAGGCAGACGCTTCCAGATTCACACGCCGCTCATCAAGTTTTCGAAAACCGAAATCATTCGCAAAGCGGTCGAGCTCGGTGTCGATCTTTCGCTCACGCACAGTTGTTACGATCCCTCGCCCGAAGGTCTCGCCTGCCGCGAATGCGATTCCTGTCTCCTGCGGCTCAAAGGCTTTCGTGAAGCCGGAATCAAAGATCCGATTCGTTACGCGAACAAATGAAGCATCTGTTCCGAATTTTCGATCTTTCCAAAAATGAACAGCGCGTTGTTTTCATCGTGATGCTCGTTCTGATCACGATCGCGTTCGTTGGTTACGAACGCCGTGTTCATCGTCATCCCGTCGAAAGAACATTCGCGGTGGAATCGAAAGCATCCCCGACTCCTGCGCAAAATGAGGATGGGCCGTAGCTTATGCGGCACGTAATTGTCACTACGTTATTTTGCGCCCTCATCGGGAGTCTGTCCGCTGGAGATAAGGTTACGATCAATGTTCGCCAGCCAGATGGTGCCGTTAGACAGCAACTCTTGCAGCTGACGCCTCTAGGCACTCCCGCCGAGCGGGTATTTCAGGTTTTGCAGTTTCGGCTTCACCGGGATGGCGAAATCGTTGGCCGGCCTGGCCAGCCGTACAGATCTGCCATGAGTGTCCATTTGGGACATTATTTCGAGCTACCGAATCTCTTCATGTTCCCGACAGTTGTTCAGGCGTTTTGGGATTTCGACCAACATGATAAATTGCGAGACATTCGCGTGCGACGAGTAGTAAGTGGAATGTGAGGTTAGTCGGCTGTTACACCGGGAATCCGTCCGTAGCCGACAAACACCGGGCTGATCTTGGCGTCTCCGCTCTGCGGTGGCGGCGGCATTTTGAAATCGAAAACGCTGACGCCCCAACGCTGTTTCCCATCGTATGTGCGGCCGTCGCTGGATCCGACCATGACGCGCTTTTTGGTTCGTTTTTCGCGACCGAGATAAATCATGGTGTGCGTGATCGGCGGGTCGCGATCGATGTTGTAGGTACCGCGCCAGAAGAGGAGGTCGCCCGGCTTGAGCGCATCGAACTCAAATGAATCTTCGTGGCGGCTCAGGACCGCATTGAAATTTCCCGCCTTGCGCACCCAGACGTATTGCTGACTGGAATCGCGCGGCACATCGGGGAAGCCATTTTGCTGAAGGACGTAGTAGATAAAGCCGGAACAGTCCATGCCGCCGTTTTTGGCATCGGCAGACCCATAGGTGTAACCAAGATTCTGTTTTGTTAGCGCAAGGCCGCCATCGATGATCTGCCGCACTTTGGGTGGATAACTGTCGGACTCCACTATTTCATCGGGCGAAAGACTCACGTTAGGCCAGGCTTTTTTTCCTGGCACAGGACGCTCTGGAGGCGAAGGCGTCGGCCTTTCTGCTGGACTCGGAGATGGTGTCTCTGTCGCAGCCGGAGATTCGGTTGGTGTGGGCGTCGGAGATGCTTTCTTGCGCTTTGATTTACTCTTCGGCATTGGGCTCGGCGACGGACTCGGCGAAGCTTTCTTTTGTTTTGGCGAAGCCTCTGGCGATGGAGTGGGTGTCGCTTTCTTCTTTCGATGTTTGCGAGTCGGTGTTGGCGACGGCTCGAAGACTTTTTTGATCTTTGTGCCGAGCGACTCTTCGGCGGCGTCCGCGGCGCAGAACGCACCGAATAACATCGCCGATTTGCATCGGCAGGCAAGATGCCCGCCGGCCCCACAGGCAGGATGCCTGTGCTACGGCTGAGCTAGCTCCTGAAGAATTGCTTTGTTGAGGCGGATGCCGCCTTCGAAATTTTCGAGCGGAAAATTCTCATTTGGCGAATGCGCGCGGCAATCGGGCAGCGCAAGTCCCATCAGCAGCGTTTCGATGCCGAGGATGCCGCGGAACTCTGAGACGATCGGGATGCTGCCGCCTTCGCGTATGAGCGCGACGTCGCGATCGAAAGCTTTGCGCAACGCATGTTGCGCCGCTTCGCCTAGTGGCGAATGCGGATCGGTCAGATACCAAGGGCCACTGTGGCCGGTGGTGATTTCCATCGTCACGCCCTTGGGGAGATTTTTTCGCAAATGCGTCTTTGCCAGTTCCAAAATTTCATC
>VBOG01000138.1 GCA_005877815.1 Nitrospirota bacterium | reverse complement strand
CCCGCAGGCGGCGTTGGCCAGCGTCAGAAAGTCGGCCAGGTGAAACTCGCGGATCATCGAGAAGTGTTTGGGGGGAATGGCGGCCACGGCGGAAAAATCTACGCGGGATGCGGAGGAATGTCCAGTCAGGCGCGGAAGCCGATGCGGGGGGGTAGGACCCGTTCGTAAAGTTTCTGTTACACTTGGTGGCCCTCACAGGAGTGTCATGCTGGAAGAACGCATCCCGTACTATTATGCGGTCCTCGAACTCCTCCCCTCTGCCACGAGCGCTGACATCAAAAAAGCCTGGCTTGAACAAATGCAGGTCTGGCATCCGGACCGCTTTGCCCATTCATCAACCTTGCACCGTAAAGCCGAAGCCCGCACGCAAATGATCAACCAGGCCTACCAAACCCTCAGTGACCCGTTTGCACGGACACGGTATGATGCCACCACACGAAAATCTTCCTCGGCCAAGCCATCCCGCTCCTCCGCTCCGCCGCGCCCTCACCCCACTCCTCGGCCCCGCCAGGAAGTCAGAGGTCCCCAATCGCTCATCATCCTCTCCCGGCCTGGCCAGCCCAAAATCCCGGTGCCTGCCATTCAGATGCTCGTCGACACCAATGAGCACAGTCCCTACGACTTTCGCCGCCTCGTTCGAATTGCCGGGACCATTCGGCAAACCCTTCCGGCCGGCGACTATGCCATTGCCGAAGCCCCGGGACTGTTTTGCGTGGAGCGCAAGAGCGTGACGGAGCTCTATGCGTCGACCTCGGACTTATCCGGCGACCGCGCGCGATTCCTGCGGGAACTCGAACGGCTGCTGCCGTTTCCCAATCGGTTTCTGATGGTCGAGGGGCGAATCGACCAGACCCAAGGAAGAGGGCGTTTAAGCGAATATCTCAAAAACGGCGTGATGGATTTCCTGGATGCCGTGGCCCTGAAATATGGGATCCACGCTATTTTTGCGGAGACTCGCGAAGAGGCGGAAGAACGGGTCGCGAATCTCGCGGCCATGCACTATGCCTACTTCTATGCCGAACAAGAGGGACTCGGACGTTCTCTCAGTGAAAATGATGTATAAACAAAGGCGTAAACCTCCCCCTTCACCCACCTTTTTCTACTGCCTTCCCCCTAGAAAGCCCGGTTGCCGTGCGTGGCGGCTTGGTTTGGAATGGGTCCAACGACATGAACAGGCCCACGTCCATCGTCATCGTCTCTCTCGTGTTTGCCGTGTTCGCGGATTCCGGCTGGCCGGCTGCTCTGTCGGTCTCGGAACTCCAGATTTCGAGTGGAGCCATCTCGGAAAGAATGGGAGATTTCGAGGAGGCGAAGGCGCACTACCAGAAAGCCATCGACCTCGACCCGTCCGCGCAGAACTTGTTGCGACTCGGCCTGCTCGCGGAACAGATGGGCGATCTGCCGCTTGCCGTCCGCAGCCTGACACGGAGCCTGTCCACACCGGGAAAACATACCCCCGCCGCTCAAGTGCTGTTCCGTCTGTACATCGAGTCGAAGAACGACCAGGCGGCGCTCAAGCTGGCAGAGCAATTTCGGTGGACGGGAGGGACGGATTATTGTCAGGTCGGCAATCGAAAGCTGAACGCGGAAACGCTCGCGTTCCTGGCCATGCTGATCCATCCCGAGCGGGCGCCGTGCCTGCTCACCGTCGCCAAAAATTTCACGGAGGACGGACTGCCCACGCTGGCGCGTCTCATCCTGCTCACGCTCATCGAGAAATCCGACGATGCGGCGCTCCAGCAGGAAGCCACGACCTACCTCCGCCATCGGCTGCCCATGCACGATGTCGTAAAGCTCGCCGAGTCATTGAACATCGCGGGGTATAACCTGCAGCATACGTTTCGCGCGCCGGCCCTTGCGCGCGCCGTGTATGAACGGGCCATCGCCATTGATCCCAAGTTTTCCTGGCCCTACCATAATATCGGCCTCACCTATCGCGACGAACCCGATGTGGAACGCTTTCACGCGTGGTGCGGGAAGGCCATTGCCGTGAACCCCAATCATTGGAAAGCCCAATTCTGGTTTGGTACCGCCGTCTACCGCATGAAACGATGGGACGAAGCCTTGGCGGCCTATCGCAAAAGCGTCGAACTGAATCCCGGCGACCCCGGAGGGTATTCCGGCATTGGCATGACGCTGATGAATCTTGGACAACGCGCGGACGCGATCCCCGCATTCCAAGAAGCGGTACGATTAGACCCGACGCGCGAGGTGGATCAACGCGTGCTCAAGGGTCTCTTGGAAGAACGCCGGGGAGGATGAACAGGAGGACACTGATGCGACGACTCATAGGCCTGACAACGATTTTCATCGCGCTCGCGTTTAGCGCATCCACGTTCGCTCAATCGCCCGGCATACCGAATACCCCCATTGCGCCGGTCGCACCGGGCACATCTCCGGCGCCTGCCACTCCGCCGCTGAAAGACATGAAGACCGACAAAAAGGCCGAGCAGAAAAAAGCAACGGCCGAAAAGCATCGCGCCGACGAAGCGGCCGGGGATCATAAGTAGAGAAAGCCGAGCGCCCGCCAAGGGCGCGGGCGCCGATCGTGCTAGCGGCTGAGGATCTCCATGATCTCATCCAGCGGCCGGATGGTGCCGAGCAATGTCGGGCTGCCGAACTGCTTGTTGTGCTTGTTCTCCTTGACGCGCTCCAACCCGATGATCAGGTTGTTGAAGTCATCCAGCTTGGCCGTCTCGAAGTACGTGATGAAGTCGAGATCGTCCAGTCCGCTCGCGTGGTAGAGTTTGCGCTTCACCGTCTTCAAATAGGCGACGGTCGCATCCGTGTGCTCCTTCATCATCGCGCCCCGTGCGTCCTGCGACATGGCCCACCACTCGGCGTCCTTGCGGACCGGGACCACGATGACATACGGCTTGGCGCCCGGGTCCGGCGGCGTCTTGAGCGCCGTTTTGACGTCCTCCGGAAATCCCGGGACATAGTTCAGCGGCTTGGTGAGACCGTTGAAGGTGTGCGTGTTATGGAGATGCTTCCCAAGGCTCGTGCCCATCACGTCCACCAGGAAATTCTGATTGTTCAGCATCTCTGTCGCATGCACGCGTACAAAAAAGTCCGCCCTCTCCGACAGGCCACGCAACAGGTAGGTGTCCGTGATCACATGGTCCGCGTGCTTTTGGAACACGGCCTTCACCTCCGACACGGCCGACGTCCGCGCGGCCTTCTCCAGCTTCCACCAATCCTCATCCACCTTGAAGACGGCAAATGTGCCGTACACGCCCGGATCCTTGAGGAGCTTTTCACGGTCCAGAGCCGCGCCGGCATCCTGACCCATCAGCATCCACGCAAGAAGACTGCCCGCTAACACCGCCCAATATGTCTTCATGGCATCACACCCTCCGTTCAAGAATATCTTAGAGTCCGACGTTGCCGAGTTCGGGCCACAGCAGCGCGGCCAGCTTGCCGACGGCGAAGCCAATTCCAGCCGCCAGCGATCCCAGCAACAATACTTCCGTTCCGCTCTTGATCCATGGTTGCTGAGTCAGCCCGGTCTTGGCGACGCCGATCATGAACAGCGCGAGCAAGGAGACCGCGACGGCCGTCTTCAACGCGGTCAAGGGGTCGCGCATAAACAGATAAGGCAGCAACGGCGGCATCCCGCCGACGAGAAAGGCGCCGCTCATCAACAGGCCGACAACGACCGGCCGATCCATCGACTCTTCGAGGATCCCCAGTTCCTCCCGCATCATGAACCGCACCCATAAGTCCTTATCGGAGGTGACCCGCCGCACGATCATCTCCACTTCCTCCTTCTGAAACCCCAACTCCGTGAAGATGTCCCGGATCTCTTTGCGTTCCGCCTCCGGCACCTCCTCGATCTCGCGCTGCTCGCGGGCCTTCTCGCTCTGGAAAAATTCCCGTTGCGATTTGCTCGCGAGAAAGCCGCCGATGCCCATGGCCAGGGTGCCCGCCACCACCGACGCGATGCCTGCCAGCAACACCAGGCGCGTCTGCATGAGCGATCCCGTCGCGCCCGCCACGAACCCGATTGTGGTGACCAGTCCGTCGTTGATGCCGAACATGACTTCGCGGATGTAGCGGCCGGTCGGCGTATGCCAGTCTTCGGAGTGAAACTGGGGGAGGGAATGCCGCGCGCGGGGCACTGCTACCCCCGGAGGTGCTGGAAAAAGGCGAGGGTGCGATCGGCAATTGGTGGGGCCACGTTGATGTCCCTATACTCCTGCCACCGTCATCTCGGCGAGCTTGACGGTCGGGCTGGCAATCCGCCCTCTGAAGGCGAGGTCATTGCCGATGGCCTCCACGCCCATCCACATATCTTTCAGGTTCCCCGCGATCGTGATTTCTTCCACGGGATAGGCCAGTTCTCCATTCTCGATCCAGAATCCCACGGCTCCGCGAGAGTAGTCGCCGGTCACCATGTTGATCCCGAACCCGATGAGCTCGGTCACGTACAGTCCGCGTGTGACCGATTGGATGATCGTCTCGGGGCTGATCGCGCCGGGAGCGAGGTAAAAATTCGTCGCGCCGGCGGACGGCGCCTCCCCGATGCTCCGTGAGGCGTTGCCCGTCGAGGCGAGCCCCAGTTTCCGGCCGGCGTAGGTATCCACCAGGTAGGATTTCAGGATGCCCCGCTCGACGATCACCGTCTGCCGGGTGGGCAGGCCTTCGCCGTCGAACGGCTTGGACCCGAGGCCTAGCGGAATGCGGCCGTCATCATAGACGCTCACGGCCTCGCACGCGATCCGCTCTCCCAGGCGGCCGATCAGGTACGAGGCGCCCTTGTAGATCGCATAGCTGTTGACGGCGCTGCAGAGATTGCCGAGAAAGCTCCCGGCCATCTCGGGATCGAAGACGATCGGCACGCGGCAGGTGGGGACCTTCCTCGAGCCCAGCCTTCGCACCGTCCGGCGGCCCGCCTCCTGCCCCACCGCTTCCGGCGAATCGAGCCCGGCAAGCTTGCGTCCGACCGCATACCAGTAGTCGCGCTGCATCAGGCCATCCTGCGCGGCAATCGGTGAGACCGAAAACGAGAAATTCGAGCTTCGGAAGTCTCCGTAGAACCCGTGGCTATTGGCGAAGAGGGTGCGCCCCGAGAAGCTGCCGAAATCGGCGCCTTCGGAATTCGTCAGGCGCGTGTCGACCGCCAGCGCGGCTCGCTCCGTCCGTGTGGCCGTGTCGATCATCCGGTCCATGGAAATCGTGTGGCTGTCGAAGAGATCGAGGTCCGGAATGTCGGTCGCCATGGCGCCGGCGTCGGGAAGGCCCGCATAGGGGTCCTCGACGACCGCGCGCGCCAATGCGCACGTGGTCTCCACCAGATCGTCCAAGGCCGCCGGCGTGAAGTCCGACGTGGACGCCCCGGCCGACCGCTTGCCGAAGTAGACCCGCAACCCCAACCGCTTCTCCTCGGCCTTGGACAGCTTGTCCACGGCCGACAGGCGGACCTGGACGGAGGCGGCATCACCTTCAACCGCAACGACGTCGGCGGCCGACGCGCCCTTTTTTTTGACCTTGTTCAGCAGGTCCATCGTGAAATTTTGGTCGATTCTCATGTCGCTGTGCTCATCCTTCCGACATCCTTTCTATTCGACCTGCGTGCCGCCGACCGTGATTTCGTCCACCTTGATCGTCGGCAATCCGACCCCCACGGGCACCGATTGTCCGTCCTTGCCGCAGGTGCCGATCCCATCGTCCAACGCCAGGTCGTTGGCCACCATCGACACTTTTTTCAGGATCTCGGGCCCGCTCCCGATGAGCGTCGCCCCCTTGACGGGCGTGGTGACCTTGCCATCCTCGATCAGATAGGCCTCGCTGGCGGAGAAGACGAACTTACCGTTCGTGATATCCACTTGACCGCCGCCGAACGACACGGCATAGAGCCCGCGCTTGACGGACCCGATGATCTCCTCCGGGGTCGATTGCCCCGGCAGCATGAAGGTGTTGGTCATCCGCGGCATCGGAATGCACTGGAAGCTCTCCCGCCGGCCGTTGCCGGTCAACGGAATGCCCATCAGCCGGGCATTGAGCTTGTCGGTGATATACCGGCGCAGGATGCCATTCTCGATCAGCACCGTGCAGCTCGTCGGGGTCCCCTCATCGTCGACGTTCAGAG
>VBOG01000137.1 GCA_005877815.1 Nitrospirota bacterium | reverse complement strand
CCCCCACCAGTTCGATCGAACGGTTCGGAGGGATCACGTACAGGTGGTTGGGATGAACTTCAACGCCGTCTTGAACTTGCATGACCGGCATGCGCGTGGATCGCGCCAGGAGGTCCGACAGGACACTCTCATGCTTGGGATCGAGATGCTGGACCAGGACAAACGCCATGCCGCTATCCAACGGGAGGTGCGACAGCATCGTCGTGCAGGCTTCCAGACCGCCGGCCGACGCGCCGATTCCGACGACCGGGAAGACATCTGGCCGTGTCGCCCTTTCGGAGGATGGCGAAGATGCCTGTGACTTCACCGCGGTCTTTTTCGGTGAGTTCCGGGGAGAGACGGAGGGGCGAGCGGCTCTCGGCTTCTTTCGCGACATGATGTTGGCACCGATCCGATGGAGGGATGCTAGTCTATTCTAAGCGGCAGGAAATGATACTACAATTGGGTGTATCGCTAGGTGCCGGTCTCGCGTAGTCGGTTGAGCGCCTTTTCCTGGTACATCCGCCGGTCGGCTTCCTTCAACGCGTCGGCCAGGGGCCCGGTTTGCGCCGTGGCAGACCCCAACGAGATGGTCAACGGTCGGCTGGAATGGAGCGCGTTATAGGCTGCCATCCCATGGCGCAATCTGGCCATTGCCTCGGCCACGGCTTCGTCATCGGTGCCGGGCAACAGGATGGCGAATTCGTCGCCTCCGAAACGGGTCACCACATCCTCCCCGCGGAACGCGGACTTGAGCACATACGCCGCATCCCGCAGAACCGTATCACCGGCCGCATGTCCTTCCGTATCGTTGATCAATTTGAACCCGTCGACATCGCTCATGATCACGCTGACCGGGAAATGCCGGCCGCGCTCCAGACGCAGCACTTCCTCCTCGAAATACGCCCGATTATAGAGGCCCGTCAGAATGTCGTGCGTGCTGAGATAGCGGAGCTTCTCTTCGGCTTGCCGGCGTTCCGTGACATCCCTGAACACGACCACCGCGCCGACCACCTGTCCACGGTCGCCCCGAATGGATGCGGCGCTGTAGTCGATCGGTGTCCCCGTGCCGTCGTTCGCTACCAGGATGGCGCGATTCGAAAAGTCGATGGCATGCCCCTCTCGGATCGCCTCCGCAACGAGGATGGCACAACTATCGTCCCGATCCTCCGACAGCGTGTGGAAGATCTCGGTGATCGCTTTATCGAGGGCCTCCTGTTGCGTCCAGCCGGTCAGCAATTCCGCGACGCGATTGATGAACTTCACCCGTCCGGCCATGTCGGTCGCGATGACCCCGTCCCCGATGCACCGCAACGTGGTGGCCAACCACTGTTCGCTCTCCCTCAGCTTGCACTCCGTATGATGCTTGTAGAGCGCCACCTCGATGCAGGTGTACAATTCTCTTTCTTCGAAGGGCTTCAGAATGTAGCCGAACGGTTCCGTCACCTTCGCACGCTGCAGGGTGGAATTGTCCGCATACGCCGTGAGATAGACCACGGGAATGTTGAACTGGCGGCGCATCTGGTCGGCCGTTTCGACGCCGTCCATGTCCCCCTTGAGCCTGATGTCCATCAAGACAAGGTCAGGCAGGGTTTGCGCGGCCTTTCTGATCGCCTCCGCTCCCGATGACGCGACCGCTGGGACGTCGTATCCGAGCGATTTGAGCCGGTGGTTGATGTCTTTTGCGACGATATTCTCATCCTCGACAACCATGATATGCGCGTGTGTCATAAAAACTCCAGTGATTCACAGCTGAATGGCGAATTGTAAAATACTGGTTCCTCGCCTCACGCGCAATGACCCTTATGGTAGACGGCTGATCTCGTCAAAATACTTGACGAAGGCTTTCATTCCACGGGACGCCTGTCCCCAATCGAACCGCTCGTTTGGGGCGTGATAGCCATGATCCGGAAGGCTCAGCCCGAGAAACATCACAGGCGCGTTCCATTGTTCCACCATCGTCACGACCGCCCCGATCGAGCCGCCCTCGCGGATAAACGCCGGTTCCCGGTCAAACCCGAAGCGCATCGCGGTCTTGAGCGCCGCGGCGTAGGGCCCACGAAGATCGCCGACATACGGCCTGAGCATGCCGTCCGACTCCACCCGGATATCGGGATTGAGCTTTCGCACATAGCGGCGGAACAGGCTGAAAATCTTCTCCGGATGCTGATCCGGCACCAACCGCATGCTGACCTTCGCTTCTGCGCGCGGCGGGATGGATGTTTTCACGCCGGGGCCGGTGTACCCACCGGTCAAGCCATGGACCTCGAACGTCGGCTCGGCCCAGAGCCTCCGCATGACCGAGGCGCGATCGCGCGTGCGGAGCTTCGTGAGCTTGTGCGCGTCGGCAAATGATTTCACTTGAAACCCGGAGGCCAGAAACTGCTCCGCGTCCTTCTTGCCGAGCGGCCGCACGTCCTTATAGAAGCCGGGAATCCGGACGCGGCCACTTGCGGCATCGACGCATCGATCGATGACGGCGCAGAGTTCAGTGAGCGGATTGCGCGCGACGCCGCCGGTTAGGCCGGAATGCGCCTCGCGTGTCGCCGTCTCCAACGTGAGGTGCGCCGCCAGCAGACCTCGCAATCCGTACGGCGCCGCGGGTTTACCGCCCGCGAGCCACACGGTGTCCGACACGACGACCGAGTCCGGCGTCTGGAGCCCGCGACCATGGCCAATACTCGCCTTCGCAAGTCCGTCCTTGAAGTGCGGACTGCCGATCTCCTCTTCCATCTCCCAGACGAACTGAATGTTGAGCGGCACCGCATGCTCGATGGCATACCGAGCGGCGAGGAGCGCGGTCAGCGCCGGTCCTTTGTCGTCGGTCGTGCCGCGGCCGTAATACCGATCGTTCTCGATGGAAAACTTGAACGGGTCGCGGGTCCATTCGGGTTCCATCGCCGGCTGCACATCAAGATGGTTATAGACGGTCACCGTCGGCCAGTCGGCATGGTATTCCCAGCCGGCCACGACCATCGGATGCCCGCCGGTCTCGACGACGGTGGCGAGGGCGCCGAGCGCCTGCAGAGACTCGGCGACGACGGACGCGCCCGCCCGCACATCGTCGCGGCGTGCCGGGTCCATACTGACCGTCGGCACCTCGACCCATCGGCCCAGCCACGACTCGAACCGCGGCCGGCTCTCTTCGATATATGTGTCGAGACCGTCGTAGAGACTCATAATTCGTCTTGCACAGTCAGTTGAATAGCCTCATTCAACCCGTTGCAGGAAGCGGGTAACACCGAGTGGGGTGCCCAGGCGGAGCGGAAGGCCATACAGACGAGTCTGCGGGACTGCGACGGCGAAATGGACCTGAGCTTGGACCCGTTGCAATCGCGCGGGTGGCGCCGCATGGGACCCGAGCGGAGCGCAAGGCATTACCGCCTGATCTGCGGGGGCCAAGGCGAAAGAGCCTGAGCACGTTCGGGTGATGCGCCGACAGGACCCGCGCAAAGAGGCAAGCGTGGATTGATGCTTGTCACGCCGCGGCCTCGAGTTCGGCCACCATGGCTTTGATCGTATCGAACCCCGCCTGCCAGAAGTTCTCCGATCGGATGTCCACCCCGAAATCTTTCAACAGCGCCTCCGGTGCGCGCGAACCACCCGCGGCCAGCAGCGTGAGATAGCGCGGGACGAACGAAGGGCCCTGGGATTTGTACAATGCGTATAGCGCGAGCACGAGCAGGTTCCCGAAGCTGTAAGCATAGCAATAAAACGGGCTGGCAAACAGATGCGGGATCGATAGCCACTCCCAGCGGAACTCGTCCGGCACCGCCACCGCGCGGCCGAACTGCTGCCGGAGGTCTCGGAGATAGATGGCGCACAAGTCGTCCATCGTTCCGCCTTCTCCGATCATACGATGCGCCTCGCGCTCGAAGCGCACGAAGTAGGCCTGGCGCAGGACGGTGGCGTACACATCATCCAACTGCTGCACCAACAGACTGCGCCTCACCGTCTTGTCCCGCTCCTCGCTCATCAAGGCATCGGACAGGATCCGCTCGCCGAACACCGACGCGGTTTCGGCAAGCGGCAAGGTCGAATGGAACGTAAAGACCGAATGGTCACCGGCCAGCATCCCATGCACCGCGTGCCCGAGCTCATGCGCGAGTGTGGCGATGTCGCGGACGTCGCCTTTGAAATTCAACAGCACGTACGGCGTCTGGCCCGGAAGGACACTGTAGCAATAGGCACCGCCGATCTTGCCGGGGCGGATGGCCGCATCCACATGCCGCTCGTCCAGCACGCGCGCCGCGAGTGCCTCCATCTGCGGTGAGAAAGTCCGATAGGCCTTGCGCACCATCGTCGAGGCCGTCTTGAAGGTATACGTCTTCGGCACTTCGCGTGCGGGCGCATAGATATGATACCGGCTCATCTTCTTCAGCCCGCACAGCCGTGCCTTGATTTTGAAATATCTTTGGAACACCTCCGTATTGTTGGCGCTCACGGCAAGCAGACTGTCGACGGCTTCCTCCGGCACGTCGTTCAAGACATTCCGGACCGCGATGGGGGAACGGTGATGGCGGAGGCCGAGATGTTCCTGCTTCCAGTCGATCACCAGCGTCTTATACATTTCGCTCAGGACATCCGCATTGTCCGCGAAGACCCGGTACAGCTCGCGATACGCGGCTTGGCGCACGGACGCGCGTGGATCGCGCACATACGAGATCAATTCTTCCCGCGACAGCCGTATGGTCTTGCCGTTCAACTTCAGCCTGTACGTCAGCCCGCTCGTCAAGATGTCGTAGAACCCGACGACCGCTTGGCGGCCGGTCACGCTCTTCACATTGATGATCTTTTCTTCCGCCTCGCTCAGCGTATGGGGCTTCAGCCGGCGAATGGATTCGAGATGGTACCGGTAGTCGCCCGACGCCGCGAGCAGGCGACCAGCATTGGCGTCATCAAGCGCCTGCCACCACAGATCGAAAAACAGCATGCGATTCGCGAGGCCGGCCTGCAACTCTTCGACCTTTGCCTTGAACGCGCGGGCGGCCTGGGCTTTGGTATTTTCCGAAAACCAGAGGTACGCATAGGCGCCGAGCGTGTGGATGGTGCGCGTGATGGCTTCAGCCAGACGCAAGGCGTCCAGAAATTGCTCCGCCGTCGAGTTCGGAGAAAGCGTCTCCCGCAAATTCTCGAAGCTCAGGAGGTGTGCCTCGAGATCCTTCGTCAACACCTCATAGTCGCGCGCCGGATTACTCAGCAGATCCTTCCGATTCCACGGCGGAGATGCAGATCCATGAGACGCACGCCGCTGGCTGGTCTTCTTACTCATTTCGCTCGCTCTTCGCCGCAGTACGCGCAGCCGATCCATCCGGCCTGCAGCAGCTTTCCGCATCCGCCGCACATCTGCCGTAGTACCGCGCGACAGAACGGGCAATGCCGATACTCGGAATTGAGCTGCCGGCCGCAACCCGGACAACTGGTGGCCGCATGCTCGGAGACTTCGAGCACTCTTCCCAGTTCTTCGATGGTGGTGCGCCCTACCTTTGCCTTGTCGAGACCATCTTCCACCAGACTGCGCATACCGGTTTCCTGGGCCGCCAGCCGGATGTCTTCTTCGGTCGAGCTCTTGAGGATCAAATCTCGAACGCGCGCATCGGGCACGAGGACCTCGAACACACCCAACCGTCCTTTGTAGCCAAACTCGTGACACTTGACGCAGCCCTTGCCGGCCACATAGTGCCCGCCCGCAAGACTCGCCGGAGACAGACCCAGTCCGACGATGACATCCTGATCCGCCTGGACCGGCCCCTTACAGTCCAGACACACGGCACGGACCAGCCGTTGCGCGATAATGCCCACCAGCACGGATGCGAGGAGATAGCGCGGAATGCCGATGTCCAGCAGCCGTGTAATAGTGGAAGGCGCGTCATTGGTATGCAGCGTGGTAAAGACAAGATGGCCGGTGAGCGCCGCGCGGCAGGCGATCTCGGCGGTCTCGGCATCGCGGATCTCCCCTACCAGAATGACGTCAGGATCCTGGCGGAGAATCGATCGGAGTCCCTTGGCAAACGTAAGATCAATGTCGGAATGGACCTGCATCTGATTCAGCCCGGGATAGTGATATTCGATAGGGTCCTCGATCGTGACGATGTTAATCGTGGGCGATTTGATCCGATTCAGGATGCTGTACAGCGTCGTCGTCTTTCCGCTGCCGGTCGGCCCGGTCACCACCACCATACCTTTATGGCGACCGATCAGGTTTTCAACCCTCTGCATATCGCGCGGGGCGAACCCAAGCGTCTCCAGTTCGAACCCTCCGCCGGCGGTATCCAGGACGCGAATAACTGCCTTCTCGCCTGCCTGCAAGGGAATGGTCGAAATGCGCAGATCGGCCTCGCGGCCTTCCAACTTCACCCTGACTGAGCCGTCTTGCGGTAAACGCCGCTCGGCGATGTCCAGCTTCCCGAGCACCTTGAGGCGGGAGATCAGCGCCGGATGGAGGGAGATCGGCACCTTGAGTTGATCGGCAAGCAGCCCGTCCAGCCGGAACCGCACCGTGCCTTCCGGCACGCCCGGTTCAATATGAATGTCGCTCGCGCCCAACTGAATGGCCTTCCGCATGACGAGATTCAAGAGTTGGATGACCGGTGCATCGTCGCCGTCCGCATCCAGCGCGCTGGCATGCCCGCGTTGCGATAGCAGCGGCTCGGCCGCATCCCCCACGCCCGCAGCCATCAGCCGATCGGCTCCCTCCAGGTGTCTCGCATAGAAACGATCGATCGCTTCCTTGATCAACATCCGTCCGCCGAGGGTGGCGGATACCTTGAAGCCGGTGGCAAAGGAGAGGTCGCGAAGGGCATCGAAGTCGAGAGGATCGGCCATGACGACCTGGAGTTGTTTGCCCTCCTGGCGAAGCGGCAGAGCCGTATATTTGCGAGCCAAGTCTTCCCGCAGGCAGCGAAGCTCATCCGAACCCAGGACCAGCGTCGACACGTCCGTATAGGAAAGCTTCAAATGAGCGGCCATGATCGGCATCAGCTGCGTCTCCGTGAGCGACCCCCGCGCCAGCAACACCTCGCCGATGCGTTTACCGGAGACACGTTGCTCCTTCAGGGCCGTCTCCAGCACCTCCTGCGTGATCAGACCCTGGCGAATCAGGAGTTCACCGAGCCGCATCCGTCCAACGGTCTTGCTGCTCGCACCCGCGCCTGTTTTTTCGTCTGGCTCCATCGTAGGCCCCTGTTATTTTGTGACGAGAAGCGGGACCAGATCTTCTTCCTGAATGGTCTTCTGGCCGTCCTTGCTGAGCATGAATTCGACAAAGGCCTTGGCTTGCGGGGTGGGCTGTTTTTTCGTCACGGCGACAACTGGTCGGCGGAGTGGATAGGCGCCGGAGGACACATTGGCCGGCTCCGGTTCCACCTTATTGATGGACAGGAGCCGAATGGGGACACCGACCGTCACGTTATTGAGGCCCACACTCAGGTTGATGTAGCTCACGGCATTCAGACTTCCGGAGACGACACGGATGGCCTCCTTATCGGGTTCGACAACCCCCTTGCCGTTCACCATCTTGCCGCTGAGGTTCAGCAGCTGCTCGAAATACGGACGGACGCCCTTGCCCTCCTCCCGCTCGATCACCAACACCTTATTCTCGAGGCCCCCGAACTCATCCCACGTCTTCGCCTTGCCGGAAAAAATATCGCCGGTTTGATTGAGATTGATGTCCGTCACGCGATTCGACGCATTGACCATGATGGCAATCCCTTCCCACCCGACGACCGTTCCGATGAAATCCTTCTCCTCGGGCGAGAGCATTCGGCCGATGACCGCCACGTCCGCCGTCCCCTCCGCCAACGCCTTCAGCGGATCTATCCCTTCAGACTCTGCGAACCGGACACGCACGCGGGGGTATTGCTTCTCAAACTTGACACTCGCCTTCTCAAAAATCGCCTGTTCACGGCCCGTGGCGAAGAGGGTCAGCTTGCCGCTTAAATCCGGTTCAGCTCCTATGGCGGACCCGACACATTCACCGAGAATGATGGCCAACATAAGAATTTTCGAGCGCATGACCCCCCTCTTCCGTAGGAAAAGAAATTAACAATATTCGCATCCTGCTTACCTATACCTCATCCGTATAACGTGGTTCGAGTGGAATTACAAGGCGTCAGATCCATAAGCGGTGCGCGCGCATGGGCCGCTGGAATATCTTGATGAGAACCAGTCCCGCAAGGAAGCCCCCCACGTGCGCGAACCATGCCACGCCGCCTCCCTCACCACCGAGGTTGAACGCGGCATTGAACACTTGCAGGACGATCCATAATCCCAGCACGATCGCGGCCGGCACATAGATCGTCCGGATGAAGAATCCAAAGAAGAAGAGAACCCGGACACGCGCGCTGGGAAAGAGTAACAGGTACGCCCCGAGCACACCGGAGATGGCGCCGCTGGCTCCAATCATGGGCATCGTGGATTCCGGCGCGGCGAAGGCGTGCGAGAAAACGGCGACGATGCCCGTGAGCAGATAGAAGAGGATGAACCGCCCATGGCCCATCACATCCTCAATATTGTCGCCAAAAATCCATAAATACAGCATGTTGCCTCCGAGATGCAGCCAGCTGCCATGGAGGAACATGGAGGTGAAGACGGTCATCCAGGCGGGAATCCAAGGATCCCCGATGCCGGATTCAAGATGAAATAACTCCGCCGGGACCGCGGCATACGCCAGCACGAATCGCTCTTCAGCCGGCCCCAAGGACACCTGATAGAGAAACACGAGACAGTTCAGGATGATAAGAGTCACCGTAACGATCGGGGGATGCGTGATGGGATTCTCGTCCCTGAGCGGGATCATCGGTGGCGGTTCACCCCGAGAAGGTGCGCATAGAGGCGACGTGTGACCCTCGCACATCCGCTCATCCCTGTCAATTCAACGACCGCATCATCTGGTTGGTCCAGTCGGGTGCAACGGCGGCCGACTTCCTGATAACATAACGGCGCATGAGACGTGCCCATCTCTTCGCGATTCCTCTCATGGCCGGTGTGCTGTTCCTACCGGTCACGGCATTTGCCGCCCAGGACAATTTGAAAGAAGCCCGCGCGGCGTTCGACCGGAAGGACTATGAGGCTGCGGTCCGCTTGCTCAATACGGTGAATGCCGACGCCGGCGGGCCACTGTATGAACTACGGGCCATCGCGCAAGCCTACCGCGGGCATCCCGAAGAAGCGCTTGCCGATCTCGACCATCTCGAGGGGAAAGCGCCCGCTCACATCCTGCGACGCATCAGCCTCGGCCTTCTCACCCACTTACTGTCCCATGAACAGGATATGGTGAGAGGTGCGGCGACGGTGGCGCTGGCGGAGTTCGGCCCAAGCGGCGCGCAGGAAGCCTTGACAAAGTGCCTCGCCGATCCATCGCCGCGCGTTCGTACTTTCGCCATTCAAACGGCCGGCCGGCTGAAGCTGGCTGGCGCGCTCCCGCTCGTGCGGCAAGCCACGGAAGACCGCGATCCGGCGGTGCGCATTGCGGCGTTTTCGACGCTCGGACAGTCCGGCGACCCATCGGTCGTTCCCATCCTGCGGAGAGGATTGAACGATCAGGACCAGATCGTCCAACTCGTCTCTCGTGAAGCCTTGG
This sequence comes from Nitrospirota bacterium, assembly GCA_005877815.1. Lineage (GTDB taxonomy): Bacteria > Nitrospirota > Nitrospiria > Nitrospirales > NS-4 > NS-4. The sequence goes on along the minus strand of VBOG01000137.1, from coordinate 20,932 downwards.
CAAAACTCAAACAGCCTGGGTTCACTGAGGCCATCGCTCAGGCTTCCCGCGACTACAACCCGTCAGTCCGGGGAGCCGCCATCGGTATTCTCGGCCGACTGAAGGACTCCGCATCCTTTTCGATTCTCACGCTCGCCTTGCACGATCCCGACGCCGGTGTGAGATCCTTCGCTGCGGGAGCGCTCGGGGATTTGGGGTCCCCCTCCGCGATTCCGGCACTGCAGGAGGCGCTGACCGACGAAGATCCGTATGTCCGAAACTTTGCCGCCGGCAGCCTCGGCCGCCTCAATGCCAAGTCCGCGATCGCGTCGCTGTGGGAAGCCGTCAAGGACTCGGACTCGTTGGTCCGCTTGTCTGCGGCCGAGGCGCTGGTCCGTTTGGGAGAAGGACAAGCAGCCCTGGTCTTTCGCGAATTACTGCGGGACGCGAATTACGGGGTAAGAAGCGCGGCCGTCGGAGCGATGGCTCGGACTGCACCGGCCAAAGCCGTGGCATTCGCACTGGAAGCCTTGGATGACCCTGCCGCACGTGTCCGCGTCGCGGCCGTTCAAGCGCTGGGCCGCGTCGGTGGGAAGAATGCGGTCCCGTATCTCCGGCGCGCCCTCCTCGACAAAGATCTGACGGTCCGGGCGTTTGCCGCGGGCCACCTTGGTGCCGTGAGCACGGATCAGAAGGAGAAAGCGTGAGATGCTGAAATTCCTCGGCTTCATCATCATGCTGTCGGTGGCTTTTGTCAGCGGCGTCTATGTCGGCACCACGGGTCCTGACGCGATCGTGAAGAAGGCCAAGGATATCGGCGCAGAGGTCGCCGCGAAAACCAGTCTGATGCAGCGTGATCAGACGTTCCGAAGCCGCTTACTGACCGTCAAAGATCGGATGGTGCAGGCCAAATCCGACCTGCTCGACAAAAATTACGGTAAGGCCGCTGCAGAGCTGTCGGAGAGCGCAGACATGTTGGCTCGGGCGAAAGACACGGCGGCCGAACAACTTCGTCCGAAGCTCGAAAGTCTGGCCAAGAAGATCACCGAGATGGCCGCCGAAGCCAAAGCCATGAAACCCGGCGTCGTGGCCAAGTGTAATGACGCGATGAAAGAAGTGGACGGGCTGCTGAACCATTGAGCCTGTCAGAAGTACCCTTGCAGCGTCAGTAAGGTCTGGTCATCGTGGTCGCGATGGTTGAATTCCAATCGGATTGCGAAATCCTTGGAGAGCGTGTATCGCTGCTGGAACGACACGCGTACATCATCTGACTTTTCTCCCAGCGGATACCGCAGGTAGCTGGCTGACACCAGCGCTTTCCAGCGTTCCGTGAGATCTACCAGCATCCCGATCGTCCCGCCCCCGCCGATGCGGTGATTCTCTTCGTACGCGTTGCTGTAATTCGCGTCGAACTCTGCGAAGGCGAAATACAGTTCCCGACGGAGCCATTGGCTTTCCGCAGAGACGCCCGGACCCACGTTCAGATTGGCATTGCCGCAGTACCGGCAGTCATTGTGCCTGATCGTGTCGAATCCCGTGCTCAATTTCCAGGAGGGTTTCTGAAACAACGCATCCATCGGGGAGAGGGAGATAATATCGAGCACATTGACGCGCTCGACTCTGAACCGGTCGCGCTTGTCATAATGCCTGAGGCTGATGGCCATGAATTCGATCTGCGCTTCGCCCGAGTATCCGACGCCGGAGTCGAGCAGGTCGTGGTAGGCCGGCCGGAAATTTAACTCTTCAAAGAATTCATCGTTGCGCCACCCGATGCCCGCCCCCACTCGCCGTGTCTGGTGTCCTTGGTCCGGGGAAGCCGTCCGGGACGTGATCGGCGGGTCTTCGGCCTGGACCTTCAGAAGGCTGCGTGCAGAGAGCACCTGAGCATTTCTTGCCTTGTACGCGGCCGCCTTCCCCTCATGGGCCATGCTCAGGTAGCGAAGATAGTGGGACACGACTTGCAGAATGAAGGCCTGCCGGTCGGCGGGCAATTGCTGAAATGCCGGGGAAGACGCCAAGGATGCGTTCTCGGTGATACGGAGGACCCACCGCCGTTCCGTCTCCGACAAAGCGGCATGCCGGCTGCCGATCTCCGTGCTCAAGGAGGGACGGAAGACAATGTTCGAAATCAATCCTGGCTGGCGCGCGATCAGCCGGATGGTGTCCGCGGGAATCGTCCAGACCGTGAACTGATCGGTGAGGTGAAGCGCCGGGTCCGCAATTTCAAGCAGCGAAAGGATCTGGTAGGCGCAGTTTTCCTTGAAATAAAAATAATCGAAATACGTGTTGCCGAGCTCCCAGGCGTGCCGCAGTAACTGTTCCACCTGCGGTTCGGTGAAGCTCAATCGGTATTCCCAGATATCGCGGCTTTCGGTATCCCGATACTCCCGGACTTTCAGGTAGTAGGGCAGCGTCGAGAAATAGCCTTTGAATCCGCCGGTCAAGCCGAGGGCCGCATAGACGATTGCATTGTCGTTGAAGGCGTCCGCGGCAAAATTGATGGTGTAGGCAAGGATACGTGTCTGCTCAGTCTGTCCCCGCTGGTCCATTCTCAAAAGGATATGGCCGAACATGGACGACGGATTGTTCATGTACGCCGATGGAAAAATCAGGGTGACCGACTGCGCATCAATCGCCTTCAGCCATGCTTCGAATCGCTCACAGCGCCGTGGTGGCAGCCGGGCCGGGTCGAACGACAATTGAGATTTCAACCAATGGTACCGGGCCGGAAAGGCACACTGGGCAGGTTGTCGTGTCAGTCCGACGGGCTCCTCGGAAAACAGCATCGTCAGGGTCGATGCTAGTTCCGCCTGCGGATCGGTCTTGCCCTTCGGGGCGAGAAAAAACTCCTTCCCATCGGCTTCGCTGGTATACCCGGTTAACAGATTTTCCCGGTAGTGCACTAACAGGCGCCAATACCGCTGGTCGGCAAGTCTCGCCTCGGTGGCCCGGCGGATTAACTCATGCACATAGGAGGGATCCGGATTGTCGGCCGCGCGCGACGGAGACGACATCAGGACGAGAGCCAGCGCGAGCGAGAGAGGGATGAACGGAAAGAATCGGAACGGACCGGAAACAGCCGAGGCTCCCGCGTTGCGCGGGAGCCCCCTGATAGAATTACTGATTGATGTTAAGCTTGGCAAGAACCGGATGCCCGGCCATCGCGGTGTGAAGGGCCGCCAGCATGGCTACCGGAGTCGTCTCTCCGGACTTGATCAGCGTCGTATATTTGTCCTGGGTCATGGCAAAGAACGCAGGCTGATGATCGGCTGGAACGCCCAGCAACGTAGCGAGCGATGCAAGATGCTCTCCGTGTCCTTGCGCCATTTCCTGCGCAAGGGTGTCGAAGTTCGACTGGGCGAACACATTCACCTTCTCGCTCTGGACGATCACGCCGTCATTGGTGCACCCAGAGGTCCCGGTGCTGATGCCGAAGGTCTGGCTGCCGAAGGTTCCGTTCGTCGTGGATTGCAGAACCTGCTGCAGAATGTGCTTCTGCGAATTCGAGCCTTCCCAGACCATCTTCCCGAGGCCGCATCCGGGGCCGGTATCGGGATTGCCCGCGGCCAATGCGCTGGTCACCGGCAAACAGGCAAATGCAAACGCCATAAACATCACCCTTGTCTTCATCGCATCCCTCCTTTAGTAGTTTGATATAGGTCGCTTAACACTAATGGAGCAGTTCCCGCCACCCTGGTTTTTCAACGTAGAAGAAAAGGTCCTAGCTTACAACAACTACGAAAGAGGGGTTGTAAGGCTACGAAAGAACCCTTCATCGCGTGACATCGTCCACAAAGGTCTTCATACGCCGGTAATATGGTCGTCCGCCGACGACAAAAAGGTCGTTATGGTCGGCACCCGGCACAGCATAAAAAGCTTTGGGTGGATTCGCAATTTCAAAGACTTGTCGGCCTAGTTCGAAAGGCACCACCCGATCATTGTCCCCATGGATGACAAGCACGGGGATGGTGATCTTTCTCAGCCGCTCGGCCAGATCGAACCGCGCGCGCAACAGCCAATGCGCCGGCAGACCGCTCGCATAAGCCTTGGCGATCGCCTCGACCGAGGGGAACGCGGACTCGAGGATCAAGCCGGCGACGGGGCGCCTTAGGGCGAGGTCCCCGCCCACGGCGGCGCCCAATGAGCGACCGAAAATGACCATGCGTTGAGGCTGGATGGCCCGCGTTTCCAGCAGGTAGGTATATGCGGCAAGGGCGTCATCGTAGAGCCCGGACTCCGAGGGTCTTCCCGCGCTCCGACCGTACCCGCGATAATCGAACAAAAAAACCGACAGGCCTGCTTCATGGAGCTGGGCGAGATTGTCGAGGCGGTGAATGATATTGCCGGCGTTCCCGTGGCACCAGAGAAGGACCGACGACATCTTTGGAGCGGCAAGGTACCACCCGAAGAGAGCGTGGCCATCCGCGGAACGAAACCAGACGTCTTCTAACGGCAATCCGCTCGTGCGGGCCCAATCCCGCTCGATCCACGGCGAAGGATGGTAGACAAAAAGCTGATCGCAGAAGCCCAACAAGAATCAACCTAGAGAGGCAAGCTCGACGAACTATGCGGTCCCCGCCGTCTCCTCGGTTTCATCTCCCGCTTCCTCCTTGGCCTTCTTTTTCCACGCCCAGATGATCCGTTCCGCGCGCATTTGGACGGCAAAGTCCGTGTCCTTCACCAGCGCCTTGATCGCCGGTTTGCCGCGTTCGTCACCGATCGAATCCAGCCCCGCGATCGCTGCAATCCGCACCGACCAATCTTCGTCCTTGGTGGCTTCGATCAGCGGCTCGACGGCTTCGGGAATCCCGATCTCGCCGAGCGCGATGACGGCGTGTTTGCGGACATTTTTGTCCTTGTCGTTGATGACGGCCATCAAGCGCTCGACAGCCGGCAGCCCTACTTCGACCAAAGCCTTTGTCGCGGCATCCTTGAATTCTTCATTGCGAAGCTGGGCCATCAACGGATCCAGCACACGCTCATCTTTGATTTTGCCCAGGATCTCGATGACGAATGTGCGGACCTGATATTCGCGCAGCGCTTTAATCAGCGGCTCGACGGCAGGGGACCCGATTTGCGCCAGCGAACCTTGCGCCGCTTCGCGTACATTCCATTCGGAGTCCCGGAGAGCAGTGATCAGTGCCGGGATCGCGCGTTCGTCGCCCATTTCTCCCAGGGTGATCGCCGCATCTTTCCGACGGAACCAGTCTTTGTCTTTGAGGAGATCGAGTTGGATCTCAACCTCATCCTTGACCTTTTCCTCCGGCTTCCCTATGACAGCCTGAGACTCTGTCGGAGTCTCTTCAGCGGGTTCCGCGGGAGTGGTGGGCATCGCGTCCGTAGGCACGAAATCTGACTTCGTCGAGCCATCCGGCATGGCACCCACCGCGCCTTTGATCTCTTCTTTTGCGAGCTTCTCGTCAGCCATTTCAACTCCTCTAGCTAACATGCCATCATGAAACGCATCAACTGGTGGCCTTGGCTTCTTTCTTCTTGCCGGCCGCATGGGCCAACCTCGACGCCAAGGCCCGTTTCTTCCTTTGCGCCCGCTTCAGACGCTTGCGCAAGGAACGCACCATCTCTCGTGCGACGCCTTCAGCCGCCGAACGTTCAACAATTTTCTTCTTCAGTTTCGCCATATCGGCTTCCGCCGGAGACTTCTTTTCGCTCATCTGATTCTCCTTCCATCACAACGAAGCACAGTAATGCTCTCTGCTTGAAAGAGAGGGCCATGCAAGTCTATCGGGTCGTCGGCGAGAGTGTCAACGAGGAGGTTTCTTGGAGAACGTTCCGAGTGTAGAGGAAACTAGCTGATCGGTTCCTGATCCTGAAGAGGCGTGGGGGAAGGCGTCTCATCGGCAAGAATCGCCCAGAGCCGGCGGGATCTGCGCTCGTCTCGGAGGTCACCGAGCGGGCGCCACTGCTTTGAACCGGCTCCTGTGCCGGCAGGAACGATCCAGGTATCGCCATACCGCGGCCCCAGCTCAAGTTTCAAGGCGCCGGTAAATGCACGGTGAGCAGCCTGCTCGTCCGCGGAGAGGACCTCAAAAGCATCCAGATCTCTCGCAACCTCGAGAAACACGGGCATCGTGCCATGATCCACCATATCAAGACGCTCTGCAGCGGCATATGACAGGTCGATAATGCGCCCCGCGATGAATGGACCGCGATCGTTGATGACCACTTCGACGGTGCGCCCATTTTCAGAATTGGTCACCCGGACAAGCGAGCCGAGCGGTAACATGCGATGCGCGGCCGTCAGCGCGTATTGATCGTAGATCTCCCCGCTGGCCGTCAACTTCCCGTGAAAAGCATCGCCATACCATGACGCTTGCCCGCGCTCTTTGTATCCCGTATCGTAATCGCCGACACCTTTGGGGACAGTCATGCAGGCCGGCAATATGCCCACCGACATGACGAGCACCAGTTTGGCGATGAGCTTCATTTGGGCCTCTTTCCTAGATCTTGTGCTTTGCACCGGAAAGCCGCTGGCGGCCAGCTTCTTTCCCTATCAAGGTTATCGGCACGATTTCTTTATTTGTAATGTTTCTTCTGCATGGTGAAAGCTCATCCCAAGTTCGTAACACGTAGGCCTAGTAAGGGGAGTGTTGTACCTCGCACGATCGTGGGGTGTCTATTGGACGTTAGTGCTGTTGGACTTAAGTCTTCGATCCGCCTGGGCAAAATGCCCCGACATGAAGGATCGATGTATGAGTGGGGATCGAAGCCTGTAGAACGCCGGCGTCTTACGAAACGTGTCACAACGTTGTTTCGTCAAGAGTTTTGTTGACACGAATTTGATTCGTCCCATACACTGAGGGCCTCATGACCACGTCCATCCTTTCCGCCCAACCCCTGAAAACTACGATCGGGTTCGTCAATCTTGGTTGCAGCAAAAACCAGGTAGACGGCGAGGTCATGTTGGGCTCGCTGTCCAAAAGCGGCTTTGAGCTCACCGCGGATCCCGAACATGCCGAGGTCATCATCATCAACACCTGCGGATTCATCGAAGAGGCCAAGCAGGAATCCATCAACGCCATCATCGAATACGGCGACCTCAAAAAGACCGGGGCGTGCAAGGTGCTGATTGCCGCCGGATGCCTTGCCCAGCGCTATCAGGGGGAGCTGCTGAAACAGCTGCCGGAGCTGGACGGGGTCGTCGGCACCGGAGATACGCACCGCATTGCGGATATCTGCACAACACTGCTCGCTCCCGGGCCAAAAAAGAAACGCGAATGGATGTCCCCGCCGCCCTATCTCTACGATGAACTCACGCCGAGAATCCGACTCGGCAAACGCCATTCGGCCTACATGAAGATTGCTGAGGGATGTAACAGGAACTGCGCGTTTTGCGCCATCCCGCTGATGAGGGGGAAACAAAGGAGCCGCACCATTGAGTCCATCGTCGCCGAAGCGGAACACTTGGCGGCTGAGGGCGTCAAAGAAATCAACCTGATTTCCCAGGATACCATCAATTACGGCGTAGACATCGGGCTGCGCCATGGGCTGGCGTCGTTGTTGCACGAGCTTGTCCATGTCCAAGGCGTCGGATGGATCCGGCCCTTCTATCTGTACCCGCAGCAAATCACCGACGAACTCATTGACCTGTACGCAGGAGAGCCAAAGATTACCAAGTATATCGACATGCCGTTCCAGCATATCAATGACGATATCCTGAAACGGATGCACCGGCTGGGAGATCGAGCGCACATTTCGAAGCTTGTCGGACGGCTCAGAAGCCGTATCCCAGGTCTCGCCTTCCGAACCGCCTTTATCGTCGGTTTTCCGGGTGAGACAAAAGCCGCGTTCGGCGAGGTCAAACGCTTCATGGCGGATATGGAGTTCGACCGTGTCGGCGTGTTCCTTTATTCCGACGAAGAGGGCACGCCTGCGGTGGACCTGCCAGGAAAGCTTCAGCGTCCGGTCATGGAAGAACGCCGGACGGAATTGCTTGCCCTCCAGGAAAAGATCTCGCTCAAGAAAAGCCGCGAGAAGATCGGCACGACGATCGAGGTGCTGGTGGAAGGCGCCTCCGAAGAGACCGACTTGCTGCTCGAGTCCCGCCATCAAGGCCAAGCCCCTGAAATTGACGGCGTGGTCTATATCAACGATGGCGAGGCATCGTCAGGTGACTTCGTGAAGGTCGAGATCACCGACGCGTCCGCCTACGATCTCGTCGGGCACATCGCCGGGTGATGATGTTCTATCCTGACTAGACAGTCCATCGCCTTGCAGACTCAAAAATTTCTTTGACGACGCCGCGCGATTCCAAAATTCCTTCCGACGGCACACTCGAAAAATCGCTGCAGGATGAGCGCAACCCCGTTAAACGCTTCTTCAAGCTGCTTGGACCCGGGCTGACGACCGGCGCGTCGGACGATGATCCGTCCGGGATCGGCACCTACGCGATGTCGGGAGCGCTGTTGGGCTACGCCTGCCTCTGGACGGCATGGATCACCTTCCCTTTGATGGCAGCGATGCAGTTTATTTGCGCCAAGGTGGGCATGGTGACCGGCCGCGGCCTGGCCGGCGTGCTGCGCCGGCATTACCCGCGGACCATGCTCTATCCCGCCGTCGCGGCGCTGGTGATCGCCAATACGATCAATGCCGGTGCGGATATTCAGGCCATCGCAGCCGGTGTGAACCTCCTCATCCCGATTCCGATCAAAGCGCTGATCGTGCCGATCGGACTTCTCCTGCTCGCGCTTCAGATCTGGTGGCCGTACCGGCTGATTGCCCGCACCTTCAAATGGTTGACCCTCTCCCTCTTTGCCTATATCGGAGCCTCATTTCTTGCCGGGCCGAATTGGACCGAGGTACTTCGAGGGACGGTGCTGCCGACGCTCCGATTCGACGGGACGTTTCTGGCCGTGTTGGTGGCCATCCTTGGAACCACCATCTCGCCCTATTTGTTCTTCTGGCAGGCCAGCCAGGAAGTGGAAGAGGAATTGGCCATGGGGCGGAAACAGCTTTGGCAACGGCAGGGCGCGACGGATGCCGAAGTGCGTTACGCCGCCTGGGATGTCAACATCGGCATGTTCTTCTCGAATGTCGTGATGTATTTCATCATCCTGGCAACCGCCGCCACGCTGCACCAGACCGGGCACACCGATATCAACACCGCCGCGGACTCTGCCGTCGCCCTGCGCCCATTGGCCGGAGATGCGGCATACATCCTGATGGCCCTGGCATTGATCGGCACCGGTCTTTTAGCGGTGCCCATCCTGACGACTTCGGGGGCCTATGCGGTGTGCGAAGCGTTCGGGTGGAAGTGGGGCCTTGATAGGAAGCTCCGCGGCGCCAAACAGTTTTACTTCGTGATTGCGGCATCCACCATCGTGGGGTTGTTCATCGATTTCCTTGGCATCAATCCGATGGACGCGCTGTTCTGGACCGCGGTCATTAACGGCTTCCTCGCTCCCCCGCTGCTGATGATCATCATGCTGGTCGCCAACAACCGATCGGTGATGGGCGACCGGGTAAATGGCACGGCCATGAATGTGCTGGGCTGGACCACGACGGTGGTCATGTTTGCGGCCGCCGCTGCGTTGGTCGTGACCTGGGGCGCGTCATAACATGGGCCTTCACTTCATTGAGGCGATTCCGCGTAACTGTCTCGCCACCCGCCTTTAGACATTCAAAAAAATCTTGACAGGTAGTATTTGGTCTGGTAGAGACACGTAGATATTGTATGCATGCCGTCTTGGACCCAGCCGACGGTCGAAAAGCAATGAACCGGGAACTGTGTATGGATACTGACGGTAGTAGCGGTCGGTTCAAATCAAGGTTTCTGAGGAAGCCCCGGATCAGGTTTGAGTGAGTTGAAGTATTGCTGCTGACCGCGTGTCAGTAGCGCCTGCCACTCTCCCTTCCCGATCTGGGAGGGAGACATCATGAAGAAAAAAACTTCTTGGCTGGTTGTGTGGTTGGTTCTGCTTTCGCCACACAAGCAAGTAGTGACGAGACGCCTTCACTGGGCCCTTGTGCTTGTCGTTCTCTTCTCATGGTCCGCTCCCGCCCTGGCACTCGAAAAATCCGGACGGGTCCAGATGGAGGAAGAGGCAGCGCCTGAAGTGCAGTTCTCATTGTCGGTTTCTGACTTCGTCGACAACACTTCGTTTCGTGCCCGCCCCGACAATACTGGCATCGTGCGATATCGCTACCTCGGCCATCTGGAAGTCATCCCGCATTGGTCGCCAGTCGCGCTGATCCTCGACAGCAATTTCTTCACCGACAAGGAGCGCCCAAATGAATTCGCGCCATCCGAGTGGGATCAGGCGATTGGCTTTCTCTATCGCTATCAGCAATGGGCCGGACTGCTTCGCTATGAACGTGACATGCCGATCGATAAAAGCGGGCTGGTGCAGGCGTTTGCTGAGGTCCAAGGCCTGTGGCACCAGGATAATCTTCTGATCAAAGAGTCAGAATTCTACGCGGGGCTGGGGTGGCTGTTCGCGACCCAGACATACTTCGCGCGGCCCGATAATACCGGACGAGCGTTGCTTCGTTATGTGCTTCACGCAGAAGTTCCGCTGTATCGGGAAGCGCTATGGCTGATCGGCGATACGAACTTTTTTACGGATCGCGAGAGCTCGAATCCCGTGCGACCAAGCGAGTTAGACTGGATCGTCGGAATCGCCGTCCGATGGAAGACGTGGGAGCTGATGGCCTTCCAGGAAACGGATCAGTCCATAGACCGGGCCGGTCTCTCGCAGAAGTACATCGCGATCCAGCTCAAGTGGAACTGGGATAAGAAATCCTTTTCGCCGGAGATTCATTCGATGAGAGATGGCACGCTCATGTCTCACCTCTCGCGATGAAACACGCCGCTCTCGACGGCGGGGTTAACCTCGCCCCTACAACGTTGATTTCTTAATGTAGGGGAGGGCTTTACGCCCTCCCCCGTGCGATATGCGATACGATAATATAATTACGCCTTCACGGTAACGTACAGTGACGATCCGCGGCGATTGATCAGCAGCAGTACGTCCTGATCCTTCTTCACATTGGCCGCGATCTTTTCATAGTCCTTCACGGACTTGACGGGTTGACGGTTGATCTCCCGGATGACATCACCCTGAGCGACGCCCGCCCGGTCCGCCTGGCTGTCGGGTTGGACGTCCACGACGACCACACCTTGGGCTTTGGCGGACAGGCCCAGTTCCCTCCCCATCTGCTGGTTCAAATTCTGGACAGCCAGGCCGGCCAGGACGTTTTCCGTGTTTCGTTCGGCGCTGGCAACGGTTTGCGTCTCGGACTGCTCCCCAACCCTGATCGTCAGATTATGCTCGGAGCCGTTGCGCATGACCTTCACCGAGACCTTGCTTCCGATCGTGGTGCGACCGACTTCCTTCTGCAGCGCCCCGGCGTCCTCGATCGGTTTGCCCTGGTATTCGACGATCACATCACCTTGCTTGAGGCCGGCCTGCTCTGCCGGCGTATCTTCTCCCACGCTGCTGACCAGTGCGCCTTTCGCCTGCTTCAGCCCAAAGGATTTCACGAGGTCCTGCGTGAGGTCCTGAATGCCGACCCCGAGATAGCCTCTCACAACCTTGCCGGTGGAAATCAGGCTGTCATACACCGGCTTCGCCATGCTGACCGGCACGGCAAACCCGACGCCTTGATATCCACCGGTCTGGGAAAGGATGGCGGTATTGATGCCGACCAGTTCGCCGTTGGTATTGACCAAGGCGCCGCCCGAGTTTCCGGGGTTGATGGCGGCATCGGTCTGGATAAAGTCTTCATATTGCGTAATCCCCATCTTGCCGCGACCCAAGGCGCTCACAATACCAAGCGTCACGGTGGAATTCAGGCCAAAGGGATTCCCGACCGCCAGCACATATTCCCCGACCTGCAACTTCGAGGAGTCACCCCAGCGCACGAACGGCAGATCCTTGGCGTCGATCTTGACGACCGCCAGGTCCGTCTTCGGGTCGGTGCCGAGAACTTTCCCCTTGAACTCACGCTTGTCCGGCAGCGTCACCGTCAACTCTCCGCCGCCGCTGACGACGTGATTGTTCGTGATGATATAGCCGTCAGGTGACACGATCACGCCGGAACCCATGCCTCCGCCACGCGGCTCGGGCGGCATCGGTCCTTGATGGCCGCGCGGGCCACCGAAAGGAGAGCCGTTCGGTCCGAAGAACTCCTCCATGGGATCGCGCTGTCCGCGGCTTTCACGGACACGGACTCCCTTTGACGTCATGTTCACGATAGCCGGCGTCACCGCTTTCACGACCGCTGGGAAACCTTGTGCCGCGGGTGGCGCCACACTCGTCACTGGAGCAGCGACCGGAGCGGCAGCGGACACGACATGTCCCATCCCTGGATTCGAATAGGCGAGATATTCCCCGCCCACGAAAATCGTGGCTCCGAGCAAGACCAGAGCGACAATCTTTCCCGTGAGCCGTTGTGGCATACGTCCCATACAGTTCCTCCTCCTTGTGGTAGTGAGTAAATTGGCTATCGCAGAATAGCAGTCAGAGATGAGAGGGCAATTAGGCCAGCATTAGAATGTTCTAATCGGGAGAGGGATCAGGCCTGCCTACGAGGCGATCAACCGCCGGCGAGAGCGGAAGCACGACCGTGAATCGGGCACCCTGTCCGGACGAACTCTGGACCTCAATCCGGCCGTGATGGGCTTCTGCGATCCATTTCGAAATGGCGAGTCCTAAACCGGTTCCCTCCTTGGCATGGGCCCGCGCCTCATCGGTGCGATAAAAGGGGTCGAAGATTCGCGGCTGCAACTCGGCAGGGATGCCGATCCCCTTATCCGACACCGATACTCGGACGGTCTTATCCCGGACGACCTCGATCTCCACGACGCCGCCGGGGTGGGAATATTTCACGGCATTGTCCACCAGGTTCAGCACCAGTTCACGTAGACGAAGCTCATCCCCCGTGACGGTGGCCGGTTCCATCTTCTTCACGATGACTTCCACGTCGCGGTCCTGCCCGAGCACGGTCGCCTGCCGGTGAATATCTTCGATCAGCACGTCCAATTTCACCGGAAGCTGTTCCATCCTGATCTCACCGAGATCGGCCCGGGACAGGAACAGGAGTTCGTCCACGATCCGAGCCATGCGGTCAATCTCTTCCAGGCTGCTTTCCAATACCATGCGATAGTCTTCGGCAGTGCGCGGCCGCCGCAAGGCCAGCTCCGCCTCTCCCTTCATGACTGTCAGAGGCGTCCGGAGTTCGTGCGAGGCATCCGCGCTGAACCGCTGAATCTGTCGGAATGACGTTTCTAATCGGGCGATCATGTCGTTGAACGTCTGCGCCAAACGGCCGATCTCATCCGGTGAGGGCGAGACCGACAAACGTTGGGTGAGGTCGCCGGCCGCAATGCGCTGGGCCGCACGCGTAATGGCTTCGACCGGCTGCAGGGCGCGTCCTGCCAGAAACCAGCCACCCACCAGAGCCGCCGAGAGTGCCAGCGGTCCGGTGACCAACAGCGTCAATAGCAGGCGATGCAAGGCTTCCTCGACACCTTGCAGCGAAGTACCGATCTGGAGAATTGACAGCGAGCCTTCATACACGATCGGAACCGAGAGGAGTCGGATCGGCGGCTCCCCCGGGGCCTCGGCCGATTCGAACACCGACCGGCCTTCCAGCGCTCCCTCCAAGGCCCTCCGGCTGAGCGGGACATTACGGCGGCTCACATTCGGTGATTGAATCGTGATGATGCCGGCAGGGCTGAAGATCTGGTACGACTTGTCGATCACGGCAAGCTCAGGAAATTGATCCACGAGATCCTGAAACTGAAAAAAACGGCCGACCCGGCGCTGCTCCAAGGCCCGAACTGCCACGTCCGCGGTCTCTTCGAGAGAACGATCTACCCGCTCCCGCATCCCATTGTCCATGACCACATACAACACGCCGGCAAACATCACGATGATGAGGCCAAGGGCGCTTCCATACCAGAGCGTCAGACGGACCCGAAGCGAGACGCTGCTAACATCGGCAACCGGCGCTCTCACTGCGCCCTCAGCACGTACCCTGTCCCCCGAAGCGTATGGATCAATTTAGCGCCTCGCCCGCGGTCAATCTTGTTGCGAAGATAGTTGACGTAGACATCAATCACATTCGTGAAGGTATCGAAGTCCAGGTTCCACACATGCTCGGCAATCATGGGGCGCGTCAGCACGCGGCCTGCATTGCGCATCAGGTACTCAAGCAGCGCATATTCCTTCGTTGTTAACTCAATGCGCTGGCCCCCGCGGGTCACTTCGCGCGTGGCAGGATTCAGGATGAGGTCCTCGACTTGCAAGATCTGCGCGTGGTCGCTGGGCCCGCGTCGGAGCAGGGCGCGTGCACGGGCTAGAAGCTCCTCAATGGCGAAGGGCTTCGTCAGGTAATCGTCGGCCCCCGCGTCCAGACCCTTGACCTTCTGGTCCACCTCCGACCGCGCGGTCAGGATCAGGATGGGCGTGAGCAGGCGCTCCTTGCGAAGCGTGGTGAGGACCTCCAGACCCGACAGGCCCGGCAACATCAGGTCCAGGATGACGAGGTCATAGGCGCCGGCCCGCGCCCGCTCGAGGCCGGCCACGCCCTCCGAGCAGAGATCCACAGCATAGCTCTCTTCCTCCAGCGCCCGCCGGATGAAAGAGGCGACTTTGGTCTCGTCTTCGACGACGAGAATACGCATAGGCCCTCGTGGTCACTGTACCACGAGGAGGGGTTCTATGGAGCCCCGTCGGTCAGCTTCCTGACCTGACCGGCCAGTGTCCCCGTGAGGCGGGCGAGTTCCTGCTCGCGGTGTTTTTGCTCCGTGATATCCACGATCGTCTCCGCAACGTGCGTCGCGCCGGATTGGTGCCGGATCGGCGAGAACTGGATCATCACCCAGGTACCGTCCGGGAGTTCGACCTCGGATGTTTGCATGACGCCGGTGCTCACCGCCTTGGACATATTGCAGAACGGACAGGGCGCCTCGAGCTGCACGATCTTGCGATGGCACACTTCTCCGCAGATGTTGCCGATCTTGCCGTTGCCCGTGCGATTCTGAAAGTGCACCCTGTACGTGACGGGATCGATGATCGTCAGGATGTTGGGATTCGTGTTGAGCAGATCCTCAAATGAATACCCTCCGGTCGGTCGTTCATCAGGCCGCTGGTCCATATCCCTCCCTCACACGTCCGGTTTGTTGCTGGTTGCTCCCGCGGGCATCAAACGCACCACGAAGACTGCCCCGCGGCCGGGTTCACTCTCGCAGAAGATCGTCCCCCCAAGGGCGGTGACAATCCCATAGCAGATGGACAGGCCCAGCCCCATGTTCGGACCTGGGCGTCTTGTGGTAAACAGCGGTTCAAAGATATGCGGCAGATGCATCGGCTCGATCCCGGGCCCATCGTCGATGACCTGGATCTCCACACATTCCGGCTGCCGGCTGGCGGCATTGTCGAGAGCCAGGGACGTGCGTACCGTGATCACCGAACCCTGGCGCCTCTCGGTGATCATATCACGGGCATTCGTCACCAGGTTGCTCACGACTTCCTGAAGGGCGCGGCCGTCCCCCGACGCCGGCGGCAACGACGATCCCAGGTCCAACTCCACCCGGATCTCCGACCGTCGCAGGTCATGCTCGAGCATGCCGATCACGGCGACAATGCATTCGTTCACGTCGCTGCTCGCCCCGACCTTGAAGGCCGGTCGCGCGAATTTTAAAAAGCGCTCAGTGAGCCGATGCAGGCGATCCGCGGCCTCTGCGATGTTTTGCGCGTCGCCGCGAAGTTCGCCCCATTCCCCGGTCCGGACATGCGCGCCGACGAGCGCGGAATAGCCGGTGATGATGCAGAGAGGATTGTTCAGTTCGTGGGCGGCAGCCGCCAAGAGCGATTTCATCAGGGCCATACGCTCGTGGAGGTGCAACTGGACCTGAGTCTTACGATCCTGGTGGAGCGTGAGGAGCAACAGCCGGGTCGCGGCGCCGCGGACCCACGCAGGATGACTCGGGAGGATCGGTTCGGTGTCCCCGCTCGTGTCGAGAATGACATCCGCGTCCCGGATGGCCTGGACACGGTCTGTCGTCGTCGGAACCCCTGACGCCCGTGCCATCACCATCCCGGGAGCGACCGGGTCGGGATCGGCCACCGCGAGGACTTTCACCCCTGAGATCGTGAGCAAGGTGGCGAGCAGGTCGGCGCCGTTCGTTCCGGCTCCGAGGATTGCGACAGTGATCGGAGTGGCCGTATCAGCCTCCCTCAATGATCCATCCTCGAATTGAAGGACTATGTGTTCTATGACGAGCGAGAAAGATCAAAAGCCCGGTTCTCATCGAACTGGGACGAAGGAAACACCAGAAAAGTTGCCGCCCGAAGAAGAAAAAAAAGTTTTAGGCAGTGTTGGATCATAGGACTTCAATGGTAAATGTACAATGGGTCGTCGTCCTTGATGATACGGGTCTCGCGCTCGATCCGATCACGCAAGTGCTTGGGAAGCGCGAGGTGACCGGCGCACACCGCTCCGGTCAGATACTTCAGTTCTCCTTGCACGCGACGGAGGAGACGCTCGTGATACTCGTCTGCCGTCAACGCCGGCACCGCCTCCTTCCCGGCCATTTGAAATCCCCAGGGCAGGCCGAAACAGGGAACGTTCGCCGTATAGGGCAGGACCGTTTTGAACGCCGTCTGGAGCGTCCGGTAAATCGCGCTGAAGTTCAGCAGGTCATGGGGCGCGACCGTGCCAGACTGAAGAGAGATCATCCCGCCCGGCGAGAGACGACTCGTGACGAGCTGATAGAATTCACGGGTATACAACCGGTAGCACGGGCCTTCCTCGATGGGATCCGACAGATCGACGATGATCACATCAAAGATCTCGTCATGCGCCTCCAGCCAGCGGCGGGCATCTTCGAAGACGAGCTCCGTCCGGATATCCTCGAACGCCCCGCCGTGCAATTCCGGAAGGAGGGCCCGCGACACGTCCACGACTTCACGATCGATATCCACCATCAAGGCGCGCTGCACCGTCCGATGACGGAGCACTTCCCGTAAGGTGGCGCCTTCGCCCCCGCCGATGATCATGACCCGCACCGGGTGAGGATGCAGAAGCATGACGGGGTGAACGAGCGCTTCGTGGTAGATGAACTCGTCGTGCTGGGTGGACTGGACCTTCCCGTCGAGGACTAGGGCGCGGCCATAGTCTTCGAGGTCCATCACCTCGATGTGCTGAAAGGGACTGTCTTTCGAAAGCAGGACGGAGCGGATTGCGTGGAGATGTCCTTCGCCCGGCCCTAGAACCTCAAGAAACCACTTGGAGTTCTTTGGGGCGGCCATACGCGAAGATCGCCTTCTCCACCTTGCCGACCTTGGCCGGCTTGGGGTTCGGAAGGACCCCGCGTCTCAGTTCGACAAGTGAGGGATGGCGGGCTTGAAATTTCTCCACCAGATACTGCGCCGCGATTTCCGGACTCAGCGTCTCACCGCAGGTGAAAATGTCCACCGCGGCATAGCCGTGTTCGGGCCACGTATGGATCGCGAGATGCGATTCCGCGATGACAATGACGCCGCTGATGCCGAAGGGACTGAACTGATGGAAGTGGGTACCGATGATCGTGGCTTTCGCGACCTTGGCGCCGGCCACCAAGATCTCTTCCACTTTTTTTATATCGTTGAGGATTTTGGGGTTGCACCCGTTGAGCTCGATGAGCAGGTGCCTACCTAAAGTTTGCAATCGGGGTGCCCCCTTTCATTCGGGTGAGAGTCGCCAATTTTTTTTCTATCGCACCTCCCCTCGGAGCGTTGTGGTGCTGCTCCGAAAAAGTGATGATGAATATAGCGAAACTTACCCAATTGTCAATAATTTTTTTCACCCGCTTCTGGTGGGGGCTTGCTTGACGGGCTTCGGCGGTAATGGCTAAGATGAGTTCACTGAGGCTCGCACTCGCCTCCAGTGTGTTTTCCAACAACCATTCAGCCACAGCGTCGCGGACGTTTCATCGCGCACAATACGGAGGGCACGTGCGATTCGTGCAAGCCTGGCGCGGCTCTCAGAGGATAGACGGATGATCGACGTCAAGCATTTGACGAAACTATACGGGACAAAGACGGCCATCGCGGACGTGACGTTCTCCGTCGAGAAGGGCGAAGTGCTCGCCTTTCTCGGCCCCAACGGCGCGGGCAAGACGACGACGATGCGGATCCTCACGGGTGCTCTTCCCGCCACGTCGGGCACCGCCAGAGTGGCGGGACACGACTGCTTCGACCAGCCGATGGAGGTCAAGCGGGCGATCGGCTATTTGCCGGAAGTCCCCCCGCTCTACGGCGAAATGACGGTGAACGAATACCTCACGTTCGTCGGGCGCATCAAAGGCGTCGACCCGGCGCAGCTGCCCGCCGCCCTGGACCGAACACTGGAGCGGTTGTCGCTTGGCGACGTGCGCGGCCGCCTCATCGCCAATCTGTCCCGCGGGTACAAGCAGCGGGTGGGCCTCGCGCAGGCGATCATTCACGATCCGCCGGTCCTGGTCCTCGACGAGCCGACCAGCGGATTGGACCCGAAACAGATCATCGAGATCCGGGAACTCATTAAAGAGCTCGCCGGCTCGCATACCATCATCCTCTCCACGCATATTTTGCCTGAGGCGACGGCCGTGGCGCGCCGCGTCGTCATCATTCACGAGGGCCGGATCGTCGCGGAGGATTCCCAGGAGCGCTTGTCGGCCCGGTTGCGCCGGTCGGAAAAGGTCAGCGTCATGGTGAAAACCCCGCCGACCGATGTCCGGGAGCGACTTCAGGCGCTGCCCGGCGTGCTGTCCGTTCATCAGGATGACCCCCAGACGTTTCTCGTCGAAGCTGAACTCGGACACGACCTCCGGGAGGATCTCGGCCGGTTTGTGGTCACGAGCGGCTGGGGGCTTCTCGAACTCAAACCGGTCAGCATTACATTGGAGGACGTGTTCCTTCGCCTCACCCAGGAAGAGAGCGACAAAGGCGAAGGCGATCGGCCAATCGTCGAGGAGGTCCGGTCATGAGCCCTGTCGGCGCCATCACCCGTAAAGAAATCCGCTCCTACTTTGTTTCGCCGATCGCTTATGTCGTGGCAGCGGTCTTCCTCCTGCTGATCGGCTTGCTGTCG
The DNA here is from genome assembly GCA_005877815.1 of Nitrospirota bacterium. Taxonomy (GTDB): domain Bacteria; phylum Nitrospirota; class Nitrospiria; order Nitrospirales; family NS-4; genus NS-4. Next base: position 1,876 of record VBOG01000137.1, on the reverse strand, counting down.
TATCTGGCGGTGCTGAGCGTCAGCAACCGGAGCCTCCAGATGCTGAGGCTCCAGGGGAACATGCCGGAGTTGAACGTCAATGAGATGGTCTTCCGCCCCGTCTTCGAAAATATGGCGGTCGTGATGCTGCTGGTGGTGCCGATTCTGACGATGCGGCTTCTCGCCGAGGAGAAGAAGCTGAAAACCATGGAACTGCTCCTCACCTCGCCCGTGACGATCGCCGACATTGTGCTCGGGAAATTCTTCGCCGCGTTCACGATCTTCGCCGGCATGCTCGCGTTGACCGCGTCCGGAGCGCTCGCCCTCGTGCCGTTCGCCGAATTTCGCTGGACGCCGATTCTGACGGCCTACCTCGGGACCCTCCTGTTGGGAGGGCTGTTCTTGAGCGCAGGCCTGTTTGCCTCGAGCCTCACCGAAAACCAGATCATCTCCATCATGCTGAGCTTCGGGTTCCTCCTCATCATCTGGCTCTTCGGCTGGGCCGGACAACTGTTCAGCGACACGGTCCTCGGCGCGATCCTCACCTATCTCTCCCCGATCGATCATTTCCTGAACATGATCAAGGGACTGATCGAAACGAAGGACCTGGTGTATTTTCTCGCCGGCATCACCTTCAGCCTGTTCCTGACGTATCGCGTGATCGAGTCGCAGCGGTGGCGCTCATGAAGCGGCCCGTACGGCTCGGATTCAACAGCGTCGTCATGGTGGTCTTGTTCGGGACCATCCTTGGGGTCGTGAATTTCCTCGCGGTCCGCCATAACGTTCGCTGGGACTTCTCGGAGACAAAGAAATTCACGCTTGCGCCGCAGACCGCCCGCTCCCTCCGGGAGCTTCCGCGAGAGGTGAAGGCGACGGTCTTCACGAGCGATCAAGGCCCGGCGCGCATGGCCTACCGCGACCTGTTCGAGACGTATAAGGCCTTCACGCCGAAGCTGACGGTTGAATTTGTGGACCCCGAGAAAAAACCAGGACTCGCCCGGAGGTACGGCATCACCCGGATCGACACCGCGGTGCTGGAAAGCGGAAAGCAGGAAACCCGGATCACGTCCGCCACCGAGCAGGAATTGACGAACGCCATCCTGCGCGTCACCAAGGACGACAAGAAGATGGTGTATTTCCTCACCGGCCATGGCGAGCATGCGCTCGACGATGCCACCGAAGGCGGCTACTCATTTTTCAAAGAGGCATTGGAACGCCAGGGATATACCGTGCGGACGCTTTCCCTGTATGACACCAAGACCGTACCGGCGAATGCCTCCGTCTTGGTGATCGGCGGCCCCCAGCAGCCGATGCCAGCCGCGGAGCAGTCGCTCATTGCCGACTACGTCAACAACGGCGGCCGGGTGCTGGTGATGTGGGACCCGGCGTCACGTGCCGACCTCGAGCCGTTGCTGGCGAATTGGGGGCTCAAGTCGGACAACCGGGCCGTGATGGATGAGCAACGGATCATCGGCGGCGATCTCACCATGCCAGTGGTCAACAATTACGGCCCGCACGAGATCACGAAGAATTTCCGCGGCATCTTCACGGTCTTCCCGTTTGCGCGGCCGGTCAGCTTTCAGGACGCGAAGGCGGCGGAATGGCAATACGAGGTGCTGGCGAAATCCAGCGCGAGAAGCTGGGCCAGCCCCATCGAAAACGGTCAGATCAAGGACTTCGATCCCAATAAGGGCACGGCCGGCCCCGTCGCGCTGGCGTCGGTGGTCACCAGGAAGGTATCCAAGAGGGACGACGGCCGCGATGCCGACAATCGGCGGAAGCCGGCAGTCGTGTTCATTGGGGATTCCGACCTGGCCGGAAACGCGTTCTTGAATCTGGCGCCCGGCAACAGCGACTTCATGCTGCATGCGGTCGCCTGGCTGGCGGAGGAAAAGGG
>VBOG01000136.1 GCA_005877815.1 Nitrospirota bacterium | reverse complement strand
GAGTAAGATGGTGGCTAGTTTACTGCCCGCACTTCTTGCCCAGACAAGCGGGAACTTCCGGCCGTATGGAATCGGGACGTTAGTACGGCCCGGCGGTGCGAGAGTCGAAACCAGAAGGCAAACTTTTATATACGAGAGCTGAGGAGAGGTGGCCGAGCACGGCCGAAGGCAACGGTTTGCTAAACCGTCACAGGGGAAACTCTGTCGCGGGTTCAAATCCCGCCCTCTCCGCCAACTCACTTTTCCGCCCTCTTCCCCATAAACAGATCACTTGATGAGAACGCGCACGGCATGACGCGAATAGATCTTCACACCCACACGACCGCATCCGACGGGAGCCTGTCCCCCACAGAATTGGTGCAGCTGGCGAAGACCCAGGGTCTTTCGACCCTGGCCATCACCGACCACGATACCGTCGCAGGGCTAGATGCGGGCATCACCGAAGGGGAGCGGCTGGGGGTAGCCATCATCCCAGGCATCGAGATCAGCTGCCTCTATGAAGAGACAGAACTCCACATCCTCGGCTACTTTATTGACAAGGAAGACGCGCGTCTGACAGAGGCGCTGTCAAAATATCAAGAGAGCCGCGAGTACCGCAATCCCAAAATCATTGAGCGGTTACGCCAACTGGGCTGCGATCTGACATACGAGGAGGTCAAAGCGTTTGCGGGGACAGGGACGGTTGGGAGACCGCACATCGCCCAAATCCTCCTCAAGAAAGGGTACGTCAAAAACGTGGCGGAGGCCTTTGACCGCTACTTGGGCGACAGCGGCCCCGCCTATATTTCTCGTGCCCTTCCAGATCCGCAAGAAGCGATCGGCCTCATCCGCGCGATCGGCGGCATCCCCGTCCTGGCCCATCCGGTATACATCTCGCGCGGCAAGCAGCCATTCGAAGAGGTATGCGCGAGGCTGAAAGAGTGGGGACTCCTCGGCCTCGAATCCTTTTACAGCAGTCATTCTCAATCGCAGGTTGACCGTTATCGAGGCATCGCGAGAAACCAAGGTCTCCTCGCGACCGGCGGGAGCGATTTTCATGGGGATTCCAAGCCCAACATCGCAGTCGGCGTAGGATACGGGAATCTGGAGATTCCGGGCGATCTGTGCGAGAAATTGGATGATCTGGCGAAGGAGCGCGCCGGACGGACTTAATTCTCTGTCGTTTCGACGATATGATTTTCGAAACGGGTACAGCCTTCCGCCAATAAACGATTCGTCAGCACTTCGCCCGGCCATTCGATCGGAAGATCGGCCGTAAAGACCCACACATCCGGCGACGTCCAGAGGGGCCCCGTTTCTTCAGCCGTATCGGGGTCCAGTAAGTCGGTCCAAACCGGCATATAGACGCCATTGCCGCATTGCGTGTGCAAATGCACGATCACCCGCGCCCGCAATGTCGGCGTCAACTCCCGCCACACCGCAATCGTTTCATCCGCCAGCCGCTGAAGTCCGACGGCGTTTTTGGCGTCAAATAGGGCATAGGCGGCATAGGTGGGCGTCTCTATCAAGTGCGGCGCCGTCGCCAGATCGCCGCATTGCGCGCGCAGGGCGTTCAGCAATCCTTCCTTATCGGCCTCCGCCAATTCCTCCGGCATCGTCGGTTCCGATTCGTCCCGGATACCGAAGACAAGATAGACGGTATGCTCCACAGGAAGATGCAGGCGCGCCGCAAGCGGCGGCCATCGTTCCGGGCGAAACACCGAGGATACATGGGTATGCAAGGTCTGAAGCGTAATGCGGTCGAGAGTAGCGTCGGTCAGCAGCTTCGGTTCCACCGCCACCTGGACGCTTCGAGGCAGATGCAGATATTGCCGCAGCAGCACCGATGTCTCCTCGGGATCCACGCTCAATCGAAGCGGCTGCCCGAAGTTCGCCTGCAGCGGAAGTGCCAATGTGAGGATCGCCACGGCCCCTTCAGACCCCTCGGGCTCGTCTTCTAACGAGGTGGAAGCCGCCTCGGCCAGCAGGTCGAACAGCCATTCCGCCATGTCCTCATCGAGCGCGGCCAGGACCGTGAGAATCTCATCCTCGCGATTCTGCTCGATCAACTCCGCCAACGTGTCGAAAGCCGCATCAGCGTCCCAATGATCATGCCGACGCGCGTTGATGAGATGGATCAAGTCGCGGGTTAACGGATCGGGCCGACTCCAGTTCTGCATGACGGCTCCTCTAACTCAATCATGCCAGACCCTCAGGGTGGGTCGCAAGGCATTTGGAACAGCCCAACCGCCTCCTTCTCGATTCGCCGACAATCGGCTAGAATGGGTTCGGTCCACTCGGTTCCGAAGGCAGGGAGGCGCGTGATGGGAAACATGGCTCCTCGGCTCCAAGGGTTGCGGCACTTAGCTCTGAGGGTCCGAGACATCGGAAAAGCCAAGGATTTCTATATCAAGGTTTTGGGGATGAAGGTGGTCTGGGAACCCGACCCCCAAAATTGTTATTTGAGTTCAGGAAACGATAACTTGGCCTTGCATGAAACGCCCGCCGAGCACGGTCCCGAGCAGGCGGTCAACGGCCCCCTCGACCATTTCGGATTTATCGCCAAGACCACCGATGCAGTTAATGATTGGGCAAAGTGGGCCGAAGAAAACGGGGTGAGAATTCTCAAGAATCCGAAACAGCATCGGGACGGCAGCTATTCATGTTATCTCGCGGACCCCGACGGCAATACCATACAGATTCTTTACGAGCCGACGATCAGCGGCTCGGTCTAACTTGATTAGTCCATCGGACGAAAAAATGAGTCGTAGACGCCCCACACGACGATGATCCCAATCATCGCGAACCACACATAGGCCACGCTGTCGTAACCACCGGCAGCCTCGTGCTTTTCCTCCGCAAACACAACAGCCACAGTGCTGAAAAAGAGTAAAAATGTCTGCAGTCCCGCGAGCATTCCTTTCACGATCATCCCTCCTGTTGAAGCATAAAGAAAATGCGATGGGGAGTAGTATACAGAAACAGCTTTCTGAGAGACAAGTAGGAAAATTTCTCGGCTCCGCCCTGGTTAGTAGATGATCCGCGCGTCCCGCAGATTTTTTTCCGTCTTGGATCCCGTCGATGTGCCGCACCGCGCACAGCGGTATTCAAACAAATTCCCGTCGGGAAGCACCAGCAAGAGCCGCTCCCTCACAGGCGTGGCTTCGCGACATTGCGGGCAGTAAAGAGCCGAAGCGTTGAACGAGCGGAACTGCTCCTGAACCGGTCGGGCCGGATTCGGCCTCCGGGCCCCTGGAGGCATGGGGGGCATCTTGCCCTCTGGACGGAATCGATTCATGATCAGAATTCTAGCCTAGCCTTACGACCGATGACAAGACTCAAGCGGCCTATCATAGACGACCTCCTACGATCCAATGACGATCGTCCGGCACGTCGATGAGCAGACGAGACAAGTTAAGCTCCGCCAGTTGCGCAGCCACTTCGTCCTCCGTAAAGGCCGCCAGCAGTGAATGATAAAAATCGCGCCGGAGGATTGCGGGCTCCTCGGCCGCATAGAGGTCCACAATGGCCTGGGCCTCTTCCGCCGACTCCGGTCGCAACAGGTCCATCACCAACACATAGGCTCCCGGCTTTGCCGTCTTCTTCGCGGCATACCAGAACTGCAATGGATTGGGCACATGATGGAGGAGGCTGTTCGAGATCACCGCGTCCGGACGGTCCGCGAGCTCACAGGATTGGAAACGCTCGCAGCGTAGGGTAATCCGATGGCTGAAGCCTGCCTTTCGCACCGCCTCGGCACCAATCTCGATCATCGGCCCTGAAGCGTCAATGCCGGTAACGCGGCACTTCGGCATCGCCCTGACCAAGCGAATGGGAATATCGGCCGGACCGCAGCCGATGTCGAGGACGTGCCCTTCCGTGAACTCAGGGAAAAAATCACGGAAACGGTCCACGAACCCTTGGTTCTCCTCTTCAAAGTCGGCGTTCGCATAGGCTCTTGCTTGTTCCGGTTCATCCATCACCTCCGGCTCAAGAGTCCTCGCCATCATCGTGATATCCGCTCACCGGCCGGCTCTACCGTGACGGTATCGCCCGTGCGGACCACGCCCTCCGCGAGGACCCTGGCATAGAGACGGCTCCATCCCGGATGTCGATCCTGTGAAATTCGCATGAAGTTGTCGTTGAAGAACCATCGGCCGTTATGTTTGCACGGTTCCGTGAAGCTGACGACTTCCAAATGGACAGTCTCTCCGACACGAATCCGGTCGCCCGGCTGGATGTTGCGCCACGCCAAGCCGGACAAGGTCAGATTTTCTCCGCATGAACCCGGCTTCACGGAGTGCCCCTCCTTGTTTAACGCTTGAATGATCTCGAGGGAATACAAACACACGGCCCTGGGGGGTCCCCCATGAATCTGCGTGCTCCGTTGACGATCTCCGGCGACCCCTTCGACGGTAATCCTGGCTTCCGCGACCGGCAACTTCGGAACGCCGCCGTCGGAAACACTGATCTGGTGCACTCGCGCGGGTGAAGAATTCACGGGAACGATTGTAGCAGAGTGTGCCGCGCGAACTGGACATTTTCTAGGTGCGAGGCTGCCCTTTGTCTATTGTTCGACCTTTCCGATTGCTGTTATGCCATCGCAGAGGGAGGAGCAGGATCACCGTCTAACAAAGGAGGCGTGCGATGCACACACGGTTACGATCCATAGGACTTGCGGTCATGCTGGGAAGCTGCCTGATGCTCGCCGATGCGGTCGCCCAGAATCCATTGCCTCCGGCTCCGCTGCCGCCGGCCGGTTCGGCTCCGCTCCCGGATTCGAGCATCGTGCCGCCCGAAGCGACTCCGCTCGGATCGCAAACGGTCAAAGGCGAAGTACTGAAAATCGAGGACCAGATCTACGTCGTGAAAGACAGCGCCGACAAAGAGGTACGGCTCGAACTCAGCAAGGATACGGCTCTGCTCGGCACATTCAAGCCGGGCGATCAAATCGAGGCCAAGCTCTCCACAGACGGGAAGGTGGTCGCCATCAAGCCTGCAGACGCGAGATAGCGCGAAGCGGGCCATCAAGAATCGA
>VBOG01000135.1 GCA_005877815.1 Nitrospirota bacterium | reverse complement strand
AACCACTGGTGCAACTCCTCGCTGGAGCGGAGCACGTTAATCTGTGTAGCGGGATCCACTCCACCACCCCCCAACCCCATCAGCGCGCATTCATAATCAAAGGTCGCATCCACTTTGTTCCGCAACATCTCGAATGACAGCGGCACGTAGGTGAGATTGATCCCGAGTTTGTTCAGATCTTCCTGAATCATCACTGCGGCCTTTTCCCGCGCGGGATTGCCGACATTCGAAACCAAAACTATCTCAATTGGATTGCCTTCTGCATCCTTCATCAGTCCGTCGCCCGCTCGGTCCTGAATTCCAGCTTCGGCCAATAGCGCATGTGCCCGGGCAGGATCAAAACTGTAACGCGGTATGTTGGGGTTGTTCCACTTTGGGTTCTCGGTCGATAAGAAACCGTAAGCCGCTTGCGCGCGACCGCCGTAAACTTCGCGCACGATGCGCTCCCGATCGATGCCACACGAAATTGCCTGGCGAAACTTCTTGTTGCGAAACCATTTCAGCTTGGCGGGGACCACGATGGGATTGCCGGCGGCATTCGTGCCGGTGTTTTGGTTAAACCAAATAAAATCCCGTTCAGCGCCGACGCCCATGTCCACCACTCGGAAGCGGCCCCCCATGGAGGCTTCCTTGAATTGCTCAAATCGGTCCGTACGAAGTGACTCATACGCGTCGCACTTGCCATTCAGGAAAAGAATCGCATCTGTGCCCGGTCCGCCGCTGATGGCGAGCATCAGTTCATGGAAATAGGGCAAGCGGCGTCCCTGCTGGTCGGTCATCCAAAAATCCGGGTTCGGCTCCAGCAGGGTGAACTTGTCAGGCCGAAACTCTTTGAGCCGATAGGGTCCACAGCCAACGATCCGGCCAGGCGGCGTGCTGACGCTGTAAGCCCCAAGGAAAGCTTTTTGTTTCACCGCGTATGCCAATGCGTGTTTGGGCAAAATCGGCACGCTGCCAAAAAACTCGAGAAACGGCGCATACACCTCCGGGGTGACGATACGCACGGTCAGCGCATCAACATTGGTTACAACAAAGTTTTTCCCCCCGATCTGAAACATCCCATAGGTGATCCGGTTGAACTGCGGATTGTACATGAGTTCGTTCCAAGTGAAGGCGACGTCCTCAGCCGTCAGCGGCTGGCCGTCGCTCCAGCGCACCCCCTCGCGGAGCTTGAACGTCCAGCTCTTTTGATCCGGCGCAACGGACCACGATTCGGCCAGACCCGGACCTGGTTCCTGAGTGGTCTGATCGAAATGAACGAGCGAACTGAAGAGCAGGCGGATGACGGCATCAGAAGCGCCGTCGAGCGCCAGCAATGGATTGAACGTTTTAGGACTGGAAGGTGAGGCCAGCACAAATCGGCCGCCGGGCTGCCCGTTTTCGGCTTTAGATACCAGCGGTGCTGGCGGGAGCGCATGCGCAGCCGGGGAGCGCTTTTCTCGGCCGCAACTGGTTAGGCTCAGGATGAGGACCAGCGCTATGGCCCGAGCGAGCGAAGAGGTGATCATCGTGACTCGATTTTGATAGTGGATCAATGGCAGCGGAGCAAGGCCGTTTGGCGTGTGACTGAGGCGAGTCATTCGCGTTTGACGGCAGCGCTCAAACGCGGTACAAGAAATCAGGCGCCTGCGGGGAAATCGCGACGCCATTTTTGAGATTGACGAGCGTGAGCGAAAAGCCGCTGAAATTGGTCACTTGCAGCAACCCTGGATGCGAAGCCAAGGTCTTCATCCCAGGTGATCTGCCGCCATTGGCGACCGAACCATGTAAACGATGCGGCTATCCGATCATGATGCCGATGCAATTGCGGCAGTTCGAACTGCGCAGCAAGATCGCTTCCGGCGGACATGGAAAGGTTTACCGCGCGTTCGACAATGTTCCCGTGGCGCTGGAGAGTTTTTACAAAGAAGCGCGCGCCTGCGCCCGGCTGAATCATACGAACATTGTTCAGATTTACGCCTTCGACGAGCTCGATGGCCAGCGTTACCTCGTCATGGAGCTGGCGGACCGCAGCAGCCTCGACACGCGCATCGAAAAGCATCAGCGGCTCCCGGAACTCGACGTGCTGGACATCGGCATTAAAATCGCCTCCGCGCTCGACATGGTCCTCAAGCACGAACTGCTGCACCGCGATATCAAACCGGGCAATATTTTATTCAATACCGACAACGAACCAAAGCTGGTCGATTTTGGTCTGGCGCGAAGCCCGGACGCCGAACCTGAATCAATGTCGGTGACCGAAGGCACGCCTTATTACGTGGCGCCGGAGAAAATCAAACGCGAGCGTGAAACCTTTCTATCGGATATGTACAGCCTGGGCTGTACGCTTTATCATGCGCTGACTGGCCACGTGCCCTTTGAAGCGCCGACCGTCGAAGAGTTAGTGGCCGCTCATGTGCACACGCCACTGACCCCGCCGAACCTGGTGGTCCCAGACATCACCGAACGGACCAGTGACGCGCTCGTCAAAGTCATGGCGAAGAATCCTTCCGAACGATTTTTGAGTTATGACGAATTCTCGATGGCGCTGCATTTTGCGCGCAGCCAATTACTGATACAGCAGTCCACCCAGGGCCCACCGGGCAAAGGCGGCAAGACGAAAACGAGCTGGTGGCGCCGCTAACTGCCGCCGAAGTCGGGTTTCGGATTTTGAGAGGGCCGCCTCCTCAGTGTCGGCGGCTACTTTCAAACACGCCTCACACCGGCGGAGCCAGCTCTAACGGGCGGTCCTTCTCGGATTCGGGCGAGCGGCCAATCAGGCGATTGAACGCTTGCGCATCCAGCGTTTCTTTATCCAGCAACTCCTTGGTGACGATCTCGAGTTGATCACGGTATTGCTCGAGAATTTCTTTGGCCTCGGTATAGGCCAGATTGAGAAGGTTTTTCACCTCTTCATCAATCTCCTGCGCTGTGCGCTCGCTGCAATCGCGTTGGAAACCGCCATCCAGCCCTGGCGCATAGACCCCGTCGTGGCGTTGGGCACACCGTGCCAGGCCGACGCTCTCACTCATGCCAAACAAGCAGACCATTTGGCGCGCCAGTGCGGTAGCATGCTCCAGATCATTTTCCGCTCCGGTCGTCACTTCGTGAAACGCGACTTCCTCTGCTGCGCGGCCACCGAGCATCCCGCGAATCCGGTCCAGCAATTGCGAGCGCGTCATCAGGAACTGATCGTTGGTCGGGAGTTGCATGGTGTAGCCCAACGCCGCCCGGCCACGTGGAATCACGCTGATTTTGTGGACTGGATCGGCGGATTTGCTGTAAGCAGCGACCAGGGCATGGCCCACCTCATGATAAGCAACACGCCGCCTCTCTTCCTCCCGCAAGCGCCGGCTCTTTCGCTCCGGACCGGCAACGACTTTTTCCACGGCATCTTCGAATTCCTTTTGGCCGATCTCTTTTTGATGCCGCCGCGCGGCCAGCAACGCAGCTTCATTGACGGCATTGGCAAGGTCGGCGCCGGAAAAGCCTGGCGTGGCCTGCGCAATCCGGCGCAGCTCGACATCCTTGGCCAGCGGCTTGCCGCGCGTGTGGACTCGCAAAATCGCTTCTCGACCGTCGATGTCCGGCGCATCGACTACGACTTGCCGATCAAAGCGACCCGGCCGCAATAAGGCGCGGTCCAGAACATCCGGGCGATTGGTGGCCGCGAGCACGATGACGCCGGCATTGGCAGCGAAGCCGTCCAACTCGACGAGCAATTGGTTGAGGGTTTGCTCGCGCTCATCATTCACCGCGCCCACGTGCACTCCGCGCTGGCGGCCTATGGCGTCCAATTCGTCAATGAATACAATGCACGGTGATTTGGCTTTGGCCTGTTGAAACAGATCGCGGACACGGGCAGCGCCGACACCTACGAACATCTCGACAAAATCACTGCCGCTGAGCGAGAAAAACGGCGCGTGTGCTTCGCCGGCAACGGCTTTGGCCAGCAGTGTCTTGCCGGTGCCAGGTGGTCCGATGAGCAGGACGCCTTTGGGTATGTTTGCGCCAATCGATTTGTAGCGTTCCGGGTGCTTAAGAAAATCGACGACCTCCTGCAGTTCATACTTGGCCTCCTCACAGCCGGCGACGTCTTTGAAACTGATCCCCGTCTCTTTTTCCGCGACCAATCGGGCTTTGCTCTTGCCGAAACTGAGGATGGCTTCGCCGGCGCTGCCCAAACGCCGTCCGATAAATGACCAGATCAGAAACATGATCCCGATCGGCACCAGCCATGAAACCATGAATTGTGAGATGAGGCTGGGGCGTTCGCCAACGGAATTTTACGCCCGCCGCTTGCAATTCGTCCACCAGATCGCGGTCCTCAATCCAGGATGGTGTGGAAGAAAAACGGCTTGGTTTGCGCGGCAGTCAGTGTGGTCGGAGGGGCATTTGTCGCAGGTGAGGTGGTCGATTTTTCGGCGGGCGTTCGGGGTTTCGGTTCAATCTTCCCCTCGATAGCGTCCTCCTTAACGGTACACTCGACGACCTCATTGTGCTGCAAACGGTCCTTGAATTCGCTATAAGCGATAGGCGAACTGAACAATCATGCTCTGCCACATCCAAAGGGCAATGAGCATCAGGGGCAGGAACCAAAAAGGCGAACTCCACTTGGGCGGCCTTGGTCGAAGCTCCCGTTTGGGCGTTGGCTTGCCAGGATCCATATTCTTGAGCTGGTCGGCTGCCATACCCCAGCGCGCTTAACCCAATGTACAATTGATTGGCAGATCCGCCAGTCGGAAATGGAGTAATGAATAATGGAATCCTCGAAGAGCGGGGTTTTCCCCATGACGCCGCTATTCCATCATTCCATTCTTCCAGTCCGCGCTCAATGCGAGCAGCCGCAACCGTGACCACAAGAGCCGCCGTTCATCTCTTCATCGGTGGGAAGCCGGCCCAGTTCCAACGTCTTGGAAACGTAATGCTGGACTGATTCCTGAACCTGGTGGAGCTTTTCTTGCGCGTCCAGAAAATCGCGAGCTACGGGATTATTAAAAAGGGCCGTGCGATGTTGCTCGAAATCGGCCACTTCTTCCCCGCTCAAAGGGGTGGAAAGCTGCTGCTTTTGCTGTAGGATCTGGCCTTTGGTCACCAAACCGTCGTACAG
>VBOG01000134.1 GCA_005877815.1 Nitrospirota bacterium | reverse complement strand
CTGCGCATATTTGCGTTGAAGGGCGCCGGATTTCATTGCCGCCTGATACTTCTTCTCCTCCAAGGCGCCCATGAATGAGTCCGGCGGGACCAAGCGCGTCGCGACCACCGGCGTCGGCCGGCCTTGCGGGTCAAGGACAGTGACCAGCGCCTCTCCAATGCCCAACGACGGCAGCTCCTTTTCAATGTCGTAGAACGGTGTGCGTGGAAACGTGCCGGCCGTCGCCTTGAGCGCCTTGGCGTCGTCCGGCGTGAACGCGCGGAGCGCGTGCTGAAATCGGTTGCCGAGTTGCGCGAGCACGTCCGCCGGAATATCTTTCGGCGTTTGCGTGACGAAATAGACGCCGACTCCCTTGGATCGGATCAGCTTCACCACTTGCTCGATCTGATTCAGCAATGCCTTCGAGGCCTCCTCGAATAGCAGATGCGCTTCGTCGAAGAAGAAGACCAGCACCGGCTTGTCGACATCGCCTCGCTCCGGCAATTGATGGAACAGTTCTCCCAACAGCCACATCATAAAGGTCGAGAACAACGCCGGGCGGTCCTGAAGATCGGTCAGCGAGAGGATGCTGATGACCCCTTTGCCGTCGGGTGTCTGCCGGAGGAGATCCGTGATGTCGAACTCAGGCTCGCCGAGGAACAGGCCGGCGCCCTGTTGCTCCAATTCGACGAGTTTCCGGTTCAGCACGCCCAGGGCCGCCTTCGACATGCCGCCATAGCCCGCCAACTGCTTGGCATCGAGGCCCTGAAGATAGCCCATCACGGCCTTCAGATCGGACAGGTCGAGAATCGGCAGGTGCTGATCGTCGCAGAACTTGAAGAGCAACGCCAACACACCCTGCTGCGTATCATTGAGATCGAGCACCTTCGCGAGCAGGAGCGGACCGAATGACGACACGGTCGCGCGCACCTGAGCCCCCTGCTTGCCGGTCAGACTGAGGAATTCGACGGGATGCGACTTCGGCGTAAAACCGACACCAAGTTCTTTGATGCGAGCCTGCAACTTTTCGCCCGATGCGCCGGGCTGTGCCATGCCGGAGAGGTCGCCTTTGAGGTCCGCGAGAAAGACCGGCACGCCGGCGTCCGACAGCATCCCCGCCATCAGTTGCAGGGTTTTGGTTTTGCCGGTGCCGGTCGCCCCCGCAATGAGCCCATGCCGGTTCATCATGCCCAGGGGAAGTCCGACCGATAGATCGGGAAAGACCTTGCCGCCGCGAATCGCGCGGCCGATGTCGAGGCGGGCGCCTTCGAACCGGTAGCCTTCTTTGATTGCCTGCACAAAATCCTGGGTCATCGTCATCCCTCACGGCAGATGTATGAAGTGGTTGATTTACTCGTTTGCTGTCGATCCTGTCAACAATAGCGGATGCTCTCCCGCGGAATTTGCATTTCTCGCGAGCCCTGCTAGCATACGGCATCGTCACGGCGGAGGAAGCTATGGCAGACGTCGAACTCCCAAATCCTGAAGAGCTGGAGGAACAAAAAGGCAAGACATTCACCAGACGTGTCGCCCTGATAACCGGCGTCTTCGCGGTCATCCTTGCCATTGCCTCTCTCGGCGGCAACAATGCGACCAAGGACATGATTCTGGCCCAGGAACAGGCCTCCGACCTCTGGGCCTTCTACCAAGCCAAAGGCAATAAGGAACATCAATACCACTTGGCGAAGCTTCGGGCCGAGATGGACCTGGCGGAACGAGGCGCCCGGATGGAACCGCAGCTCCGTCAGCGATTTGAGGCCCAGCTCAATGAGATGACGGAACAAGAGAGGCGGTACGGAGTGGAGAAGAAAGCCCTCGAGGCAGAGGCCAGAACGCAGGAGCACGAGCGGGATCTCAACCGCGCGAAAGATCCGTTCTTCGACTTCGCCGAAGTTTTTCTGCAGATTGCGATCGTCATGTCCAGTATCTCCATCCTGTCCGGATCACGACCCATCTTTTTCTTCAGCCTGTTGCTGGCGATCATCGGCGTCGTTCTGACGATCAACGGCTACGTGCTGTTCATGAAATTGGCATAACTTCCATCGCTCGGCGAAGAATCCCAATCCCGACATGGTCTCGTCGTATTAATTAGCAACGTATGCTGGGCCACTACGCAATGATGGCCAGTTCGCGGCCGACCTTGTGGAATGCCTTGGCAGCCTTCGCGAGGTCATCTCTCGTATGCGCAGCCGAGACCTGGACCCTGATCCGCGCCTCGCCCTTCGGCACCACCGGATAGCTGAAGCCGATCACGTACACACCTTCCTCCAGCAAGCGATCCGCCATCTTCGATGCCAGCGCCGCATCGCCGAGCATGACCGGCATGATGGGATGCCGCCCGGGCTTGACCTGGAAACCCTGTTGTTCCAGTTCCTTCCGAAGAAACGCGGCGTTCTCCTGAAGACGCGCGCGCAACTCGCCGCCCTGGTCAATCAACGCCAAAGCCTTCAACCCCGCCGCGGCGATCATTGGCGGAATGGCATTGGAAAAGAGATACGGCCGGGACCGCTGTCGCAGCAGCTCGATCAGCTCCCGCCGTCCGGACGTAAACCCGCCTGTTCCGCCTCCGACGGCTTTGCCCAATGTGCTCGTGATCAGGTCCACTTTGCCGGACACGCCGAATGCTTCAGGCGTGCCGCGCCCGGTCGCGCCGATGAAGCCGGTGGCGTGGCTATCGTCCACCATCACGAGCGCGCCATAGCGTTCGGCCAGCTCGACGATCCGATCCAGCGGCGCGAAATCGCCGTCCATGGAAAATACGCCGTCGGTGGCGATCAGGCGAATGCGTCGCCCCGCTGTCTGCTGTAGGCCCTTTTCCAGGTCCGCCATGTCCCCATGTCCATACCGATACCGCTGGGCCTTGCACAGCCGGACGCCATCAATCACGCTCGCGTGGTTCAAGGCATCGCTCAGGACCGCGTCCTCTTCACCGAGCAGTGTCTCGAAGAGTCCGGTATTCGCGTCGAAGCAGGAGCTATAGAGAATCGTGTCCTCCGTATCCAGGAAGTCCGAGATGGCTCGCTCGAGTTCTTTGTGGAGGTCCTGGGTCCCGCAAATAAATCGCACGGACGCCATGCCGTACCCGTGCGTGCGGACGGCTTGGGCCGCCGCTTCCACGACCGCCGGATGGTTCGCCAGGCCAAGATAGTTATTCGCGCACAGATTGATGACCGGGGGGGAACCCATTGCTCCCTGGTTGCAATGGGTCGCAACCCGTATCGTGCCGCCCTGCGGGCCGAGCAGGACACGTTCGTTCTTGTAGAGGCCGGCTTTCCTGATGTCATCCAGCTGCCGGTCAATGAGCGGTTTGATCTTCTCGTAAGCCATGACTACGGAAAGAGCACGACTTTGCCGCACTGACCCTTCGCCACCAAATCGAACCCTTCGGCAAAGCGCTCGAGAGGCAGCGTATGGGTCACGACGGGACGAATATTGAGGCCGGCTTTGAAGAGCCCGGCCAGGCGGTACCAGGTTTCAAACAATCGGCGGCCGGTGATGCCGTACACTCGGATGCCCTTGAAGATGATCTCATTCGTCATGTCGACACTCACCTGCCCTTCCGGAATGCCGAACAATGTGACGCGGCCGCCGTTCTTGACATAGCGGAAGCACTGATGGATCGCGCTCGGGTTGCCGGACATCTCGAGCGCCACGTCCACCCCCTCGCCGTTCGTCAGGCGCATGACGCTGTCCATATCGTCCGTTTTCGGATTGATCGTGTGGTCTGCTCCGAGTGCCTTCACCAGGCCGAGTCGGTAATCGCTGATATCCGAGGCGATGATCAACCCGGCGCCGGCGGTCCTGGCCACGGCGGCCGCGAACAACCCGGTCGGCCCGCAGCCGGTGATCAGGACCGAATGGCCGGTGAGGTCCTCCACCAGCGCAGCATGCACGGAGTTTCCCAGCGGTTCCTGCAGACAGGCGAACTCGGGCGGGATATCGCGCGACGTCTTCCAGAGGACCCGCGCCGGGAGCCGCACATACTCCGCGCATGAGCCGTCCTCATCGATGCCCAGGATGCGGTAATTTTTACAGACATGCGCACTGCCGGTCCGGCACTGGAAGCACACGCCGCACGTGAGGTGGGATTCGGCCGCCACGAAATCCCCGACCGAGATCGACGCGACGTCGGGTCCGACTTCCACGACATCGCCGCACAGTTCATGGCCGATGATGCGCGGTGGGTGGATGCGACTCTGCGCCCATTCGTCCCAGCGATAGATGTGGTGGTCGGTTCCGCAGAGTGATGTGGCTTTGACCCGCACGATCACTTGGCCGGCTCCGGCCTCGGGCTTGGCAACCTCCTGAAGCTCTAACCCTGGTTCGGGTTTTGTTTTGATGAGCCCGCGCATCGTGTGGACGTCAGCCTTCTTATTTGACTATACCACCATTAAATTCCCCACGCCCCACTGAGATGAATGTTCGTCCCGTTCACATAGCGCGCCTCGTCGCTCAGCAGAAATCGGACGGCCGCCACGCAATCTTTCACATCACCCACATACCCGGCGGGAATTTTCTTGGCCATGTCGGCAAGCTCGGCCTCGGGAGCGCTGCCGGAATTGATGAAGCCCGGCGAAATGGCATTGACCGTGATGCCGTGCGGCGCGAGCGCCTTCGCCAATGTGCGGGTCAGGATCAGCACGCCGGACTTCGCGATGTAATGCGCCGTCAGGCCGGGTTGGGCGATCATCTGATCCGCATTGGCCATGGAGAAGGTCACGATGCGTCCCCGCTTGCGGGCTTTCATGCCCGAAGACACCGCCTTGCACACATAAAAGACCGAATCCAAATTGTTCGAGAACATCTCCCGCCATCCCGCCGCCGTCTCCTCCATGATATTGACGCGATGGTAGGGGCCGGCGCCGTTGATCACGGCCTCCACGGGGCCAAAGTCCCGTTCGACCTTGCCGACGAAGCGTGCCGCCGCGTCGGGATCGGAAACATCGCACCGCTCCGCGAGCACCCGCCGCCCGGCCTTCTTGAGGAGCGACACCGTCTCATCTGCCTCCGCGTCGGATTTCCTGTAGCAGAAGGCGACGTCCCATCCGGATGAGGCCAGGTCCAAACCGATCGCGCGACCGATCCCCTTTGCGCCCCCTGTGATCAACACGATCCTGCCGCTCATGAGCGCCTTATATCATTCCTCCCGCGTTCTTCACAATCATTCGGGGCAATTTCTCATTGACTTTGAACCGCCGACTCTCGCACCATACGCGACCATGAAACACACCACGCAGGCCGCAAAACTTCGAGCCTTGATGGCGCGACCCGGCATCGTCAAGACGGTGGGCGCGCATGATGCGCTCAGCGCCAAACTGATCGAGCAGGCCGGGTTCGATGCCGTGTGGGCCTCAGGGTTCGGCATTTCCGCCTCGCTCAAATGCATCCCCGACGGCAGTTTTTTGACGATGACGGAGCAACTGGACGTCACCCGCAACATCGCCGAAGCGGTGGACATTCCCATCATCGCGGACTGCGACACAGGATTCGGCAACGCCCTCAATGTCATGCGGATGGTGCAGGATTACGAGAAGGCCGGCATCGCCGGCATTTGCATCGAGGATAATGTCTTCCCCAAACGCTGCTCCTTCTATGCCGGCGTCCGCAGGGAGCTCATCTCCCCCGAAGAGCACGCCGGGAAAGTGCGGGCGGCCAAATCGGCGCAGGCCTCGCCGGACTTCATCGTGATCGCGCGCACCGAAGCCTTGATCGCGGGCTGGGGCCAGGACGAAGCGTTGAAGCGGGCGGAAATGTATGCCGATGCGGGCGCGGATGCGGTACTGATCCACTCCAAATCCACGACTTTCGACGAATTGCGCACGGTGTCGCAGCAATGGTCCGGCCGCGTACCCCTGGTGGTCGTGCCGACCATCTTCGGCGGCGTCACGGCCGAGGAACTGGAGCGCCATCACTTCAAGATCGTCATCTTCGCCAATCAGGTGATCCGCACGGCGATCAAGGCGATGCGTGACACATTGGAGGTGCTCAACCGCGACAATCGACCCGACGCCGTCGTGGACCGGATGGTCAAACTGCAGGAAGTCTATGACCTGGTCGGCGTGACCCAGATGGAGGAAGACGAGCGCAAATTCCTCCCGATGGGGACCGAGAAGGTCACGGCGATCATCCCGGCGGCCGGGTTTGAAAAACAACTCTTGCCGCTCATTCAGGACAAGCCCAAATGCCTGCTGGACATCAAAGGCAAGACGATCCTCGAGCGGCAGGTGGCCTCGCTGAACGAGGTCAACATCAAGGATATCGCCATCATCCGGGGGTATCAGAAAGACAAGATCGCGCTGCCGAACCTTCGCTACTATGACAACGACCGCTACGAAGAGACCGGCGAGTTGGTCTCCATCTTCTGCGCGGAAAATGAACTGAAGGGCCGCTGCCTCCTGCTCTACTCGGACATCATCTTCGAAATCGGCATCCTCGAGAAGCTGCTGAAGAGTCCGGAGGATATCACCATCGTGGTGGACCAGGCGTGGGTGGACCAGAGCACGTCAGCCCGCCCGCACGTGAAGCCCGATCTGGTCATGCTGGACACGCCTCCATCTGCGGGGTACCGGTTTGTGCCCCCGGAGGGTCCCAGCACGCTCGTCAAGATCGGCCAGCAACTCGACCCTGAACGGGCGCATGCTGAATTCATCGGCTTGACGATGCTCTCGGAGAGCGGCACGGAACTGTTCAAAGCCGCGTACAAAAAGCGACTCGCCGCGCAGGCCGCTCCGTTCCATGAAGCCCCGTCATTGACGAGGGCCTCGCTGACCGACATGTTGCAAGACCTCGTGGACCAGGGTCACCGTGTGGCGTGTGTCAGCATCTATAAAGGTTGGATGGAAGTGGACACCTTCGAGGATTATCAGCACGCCTGGGCCGAACTGAAAAAGTAGAACACTTCCTGCAGAGGGAAGCGGAGCCCATGCCCCCTTCCCTCTGTGTTGAATCCCCGCCTTACTTCGCCTGAACCAGCACGATCGATTGCGAGCTGCCGCCCTCCGTCAGGACATTCACCGGCGTCAATCCGGGTTTCATATTGGGGACGGTCGCCTCGAGCGTGGTCTCATTCAGATATCTGAACGCGACCGGTCCGGAGGAGCCGAACGAGACTTGGTGAAAGCATTCCTTGGTGCCGAAATTCTCCCCTTTGATGACAATCTTCCCTCCCGGCTTCACGGAATCCGGCGTCACCTTCACGATCTTCGGCCTTGATTGCATATTGCAGACCGGGGCTTTCGCGACTCCGTCCGGCAGAGCGGAAGACTTGGCTCCTACGTCCGTCATTCCCACCAGCAGCCCGAGCAGCGCTATCACCGCTACTTCCGACGCTTGTGTGATCGTCTGTATCATGTTCGGTCCTTTCTCAGAGATTGCCTGCCGCGACAACAACACAGTTGAGAGCAAAGATGCCGCCATGCCAGGTTGTCATAAAATGTGTCCGAAAGACCGGCGATCATCCACATCATCCCGAGGAGGGAAAGCCCCCCATGCGTGAGTTTGAGGTAGCTGAAGGCTTCTGCAGACAGTAGGAGGAACAGTTCGAGGGAGCTGTTAGAACAGGCCGATGATGTTCCCCGTCTCGGGGTCGATATCGATCTGCTCGGCGGCGGGGTGGGTGGGTAACCCGGGCATGAGTTGCATGCCCGTGGTCACGGCGGTCAAGAACCCCGCTCCTGCCAGCATACGAAGTTCCCGAATCGTGACCGTAAATCCTGCGGGTCGTCCCTTGAGATTGGGGTCGGGGGACAGCGAGAAGGGAGTTTTGGCCATGCAGACAGGAAACGTTCCATAGCCCAAACGTCGCGCGGTCTCGATCTGGGTGGCGGCCAGCGGTTCATAATGTACCTTGGCCGCGCCGTACATCTGGCGGCACACCGTTTCGATCTTTTCACGAATCGGCAGGCTGTCCTCATAGAGGAACCGGCAGGTCGAAGGCTTCTCGCAGGCTGCCAAGACCGCACCGGCCAATTCTTCCGCGCCGGCCCCTCCATCTTTGAACGGCGTCGAAATGGCCGCCCCAACCGCACCCATCTCCAGCGCGCTCTTCTTGAGATATTCCAATTCCTCTGGGGTGTCATGAGGAAAGGCGTTCACCGCCACGACGGCGGGAATGCCGAAGGCCCGGACGTTGGAGAGATGCTGCTCGAGATTTCCGATGCCGCGCGACAGGGCCTCCTTGTTCGGCCCCGTCAACGAGGGCGGGAGCGGCTGTCCTGGTTTGACGGTGCCGCCGCCTCCATGGAGTTTGAGCGCGCGCAGGGAGGCTACGACCACGGCGGCGGCGGGACGGAATCCCGAGACTCGGCATTTAATGTTAAAAAACTTCTCGGCCCCGAGCTCGCTGCCAAAGCCCGCTTCGGTCACGACATAATCCGTCAACCGAAGCGCCATGGCGTCGGCAAGAATCGAGCAGTTCCCATGCGCGATATTGCCGAACGGACCCGCATGAATGATGGCCGGCGTGCCTTCCACGGTTTGAAGCAGGTTCGGGCAGAGCGCATCCTTCAGCAGCGCCGCCATCGCGCCGGCGCACCCCAACTCCTCGGCGACAACCGGGTGGTCGTCCTTCGTCATTCCCACAAAAATTCGTCCGAGCCGCTGCCGCAAGTCCTTCATGCTGGTCGCCAATGCGAGGATCGCCATCACCTCAGAAGCTTCCGTGATGACGAATTCCGTCTGCCGGCCGCTCTCGAGCGTGACCTTGCGCAAAGCCCGGTCGTTCAGAGCCAGGACCCGCGGCCACGCAATGCGCTCCGGGTCCACGTTCAGCGCATTGCCGTGAAAGAGATGGTTGTCGAGGCAGGCAGCCAGGAGGTTGTGCGCCGCCGCGACCGCATGGGCATCCCCCGTCAAATGCAGATTGATGTCATCAAACGGGGCCACACGCGAGCGCCCTCCGCCGGACGCGCCGCCTTTGATGCCGAACACGGGACCCAGCGCCGGCTGTCGCAGCGTGACGATCGAGCGGCGGCCAAGCCGGTTCAACCCCATCGAGAGCCCGATCGAGGTGACCGTCTTCCCCTCACCCAGCGGTGTCGGATTGATCGCGGTCACGAGAATATACCGGCCTAACGGGCGATTCTTGAGCCGCTCGAGCACGGACAGGGCGATCTTCGCCTTGACACGGCCATAGGGAATCAGCTCATCCTCGGAAAGGTTCAGCTCAGTGGCGATGTCTTTGAGGAGTTTAAGTTTCGGGGTGAATGGCGTGTCGGGGCTCATGTTGTTCCGTTGACAACCCGGTTCCGCTATGCGAAACCTTAGACATGGATGATGTCATGGCGTGCGCCAAATGCGGCTGGCCGACCACGCCGGTCAGTCGCGACGGGGCCAGCGTGCAGGTCTGTGCCGCCTGCGATACGCCCGACAGAAACTGCACCTGGTGCAAAGTGCCGATGACCAAGAAGCTCGTGGGGAACGGCCAGTACCTGCATTACATCTGCCCGAAATGCGTCTTTCAGCACACCACGAAATATCCGGGCAAAACAACTTCGCTCACTTGATCACAAACAGAACCAGCAATACCGCCATCCCGACGCAGAACGGAATCACACAATACATGATCACGCTTTTCATCACCCGTTCTCGCGGCCAGTCTGGACGGTTCGTGCAAAGATCGCGGTAGACGAACTCGAAGGCGAGGACGAGATTGCTCAGCAGCAGCACGAACGTCCGAAGGGTTCGGCCCCACGTATATTGACCGCTCAAGACAAAATCCAGCACGAAGAAACCGCCCACGGCGTGATAGATCGGCACCAGGACGACGAGAAAAAATCCGTCCCAGCGACGACCCTCGGACGTTCTTTCAACGACGGCCGGGTGGCTCATGTGGCGGAGGTTGCAGATGTGGCCTCGCTTTTCGGAGGCGAGGCGGATGGAGCCACTGAAACAGAGACAGCCGGTGCGGACACGGCGGCCGGCGGCGGGACTGGCATCCGCTGGTGTTCCCGCACTCGCCCCGCCTTGCAATTCTTACAGACTCTCGGACGGCCCTTGCGAAATTTTCCGCCGCTAAGGCACCCGTAATGTACGACCTCATTGCAGGTCACGCATCGCCCCCACCCGCCCGTGAGAAAGGTGATGCCGCGGTAGAGACCTTTATGGCAGACCGGACAGATCGCCGGCTGAATCGCCAGCGTCTGTGTTTCGATTCCTTGATCGCGCCATCGTAATCCCATAGGCGCGTCAGTATAGACAAGCCGCCCCGATCTGGCAAGCCGCGCACTTGACAGAAAGTGAACGCAGGACTACAAGACGCCGGTGAAGTTGGACAGCCGCATGGCCGCACGGTATGTGTTCGCAGCGCTTCTCGCATCCTCCGCCGCGCCAACCGAGGCCATCGAGGTCCATCCGAGTTCAGAGGAAACCAACGCGGCCCTGCAGCGAGGGCGGGCGGCGGCAGTGGCCCACACACCTCCGAATCGCCTCTATGCGTGGTTCGGCGTCGCACACGATGGCCAGTTGACGCCGCACGGTTTTCTGACGAGCAAGCTCGGCGGGATCGCCGTCATGTCGGCCCATTTTGCGCTGCGGTCCGAGCGACCGAGCGACCAAGATATCCAACGAATCCTGGACGAACCTTATCTCATGATCGCCGTCTTTCTCTTCGGGCATGATCCCCGTTTCGCCGTGAATAGCTATGCCGTGCTGACACAAGGCGAGCGAAAGATCGTGCCGGCGAAGGTCCGCTTCGACGGCGCCGCCGACCGCTCCACCGCCTGGCCCAAACCTCCCGCCTATCGCGCCAAGGTCATCGCATTCTTCCGCTATGAAGATTTCGATCCCCGCGCTACCGCCACACTCTCCGTGTTTCCGCCTTCCGGCGGCGAGGTGTCCTTCGACCTCGACTTCGCGGCGATCCCGTGAAACGCGGCGCCTGCGGCTTCCGTAGCTGCGAACTCTTGGGTAAGCAGCGTCCGTTTGACACCCCTTTTGAGCCTTTGTTAAGCTCCGCCGCGCCATGGAGTTCACGAATTATCTGGAGCGCAAGCGTCAGGACGTTGACCGCTTTCTCGAATCCGTCATGCCGAAGGAGGCGACCGCTCCGGAAACTCTTCACAAAGCCATGCGGTATAGCCTATTCGCCGCAGGCAAACGAGTCCGGCCGATCCTGGCGATCGCGGCATACGAGGCGATCGGCGGTTCCTCTCCGGCGATCCTTCCCTGCGCAGCCGCCTTGGAACTCATCCATACTTACTCCCTGGTACACGACGATCTTCCGGCCATGGATAACGACGACTACCGGCGGGGAAAATTGACGAACCACAAAGTCTTCGGCGAGGCGATGGCGATCCTGACCGGCGACGCCCTGCTCACGATGGCGTTCGATCTCATCAGCCGGCCGGCCGACGACAAGCGGCTTGATCCCCAGGCGCAGATCCGGGTTGTACAGGAATTGTCGCTGGGATCGGGACACGCCGGCATGGTGGCGGGCCAGGTGGCGGACATCGAGGCCGAGGGGAAGGATATTGACCTCACAACACTGGAAGGCGTGCATCGCTGGAAGACCGGCAAACTGATCCGCGCCTCGGTTCGCATCGGCGGCATCGTCGGCGGCGCAACGGACACTCAATTGGAGCAACTCACCGGCTATGCCGAGGAGGTCGGCCTGGCATTCCAGATCGCGGATGATGTGCTGAACGTCGTGGGCTCGCGCGAGGAATTGGGGAAGAATGCAAACACCGATGCGTCCCGCGGCAAGAAGACCTATCCGACATTCTTCGGTGTCGAGGGCGCCAGAAAGCTGGCCGAAGAGCGCGTGACGTCGGCCATCCGGCATCTTCAGGACTTTGACGAGAAGGCGGAGCCGTTGCGAAACCTTGCCCGCTACATCACTACGCGAAAAAATTAGATCTTATGAAAGCGCTTGTGACCGGATCTTCGGGCTTTATCGGCGCTGCTGTCACACGGTGCCTCCTGAAGCGCGGGATCGAGGTCCGCGTCATGGTCCGCTCGGACAGCGATCTGCGCAATCTGGATGGACTGAACGTCGAAAAAGTCTTCGGTGATCTCCGTGATCCCGAGAGCTTGCGGCAGGCGCTGACCGGATGTCGACAGCTCTATCATGTCGCGGCCCACTATGCCTTGTGGGCGAAAGACCCTCAAATCTTTTACGACATCAATGTGACTGGCACGCGGGCGCTCCTAGAAGCCGCGCGAGACATCGGTATCGAACGCATCGTGTACACGAGCACGATCGGCGCGATCGGTCTGCCGCCGGGAGGTGGGCCGGGCGACGAACGGACGCCAGTCTCGTTGCAGCAGATGGTCGGGCACTACAAGCGATCCAAATTTCTGGCGGAGCAGGAAGTGCTCGACTTCGCCCGCGCGGGACTGCCGGTGGTTATCGTCAATCCGAGCGCTCCCGTCGGCCACCGGGACGTCAAGCCAACGCCGACGGGACAGGTCATTGTGGATTTCATGAAGCGGCGGATGCCGGCATATATTGAAACCGGCATGAATCTCGTGGACGTGGACGATGTCGCGATGGGGCATGCTCTGGCCATGGAGAAAGGACGGATCGGCGAGCGGTACATTCTCGGCAATCAAAATCTCAGACTCTACGAGGTCTTTTCGATTCTGAGCGGCTTGACGGGTGTTCCCGCGCCGAAACTCAAACTCCCGCGTGTAGCCATCCTGCCGCTCGCCTATGCCAATCAATGGATGTCCGACTATGTCACCCACCGACCGCCGCGCATTCCGCTCGAAGGCGTCAAGATGGCCAAATACGTGATGCACTATGATTGCTCGAAAGCCATTCGAGAACTCGGATTGCCCCAAACGCCGGTACCGGTCGCGCTTGAAAAGGCGGTACGCTGGTTCAAGGATAACCGTTATGCCTAATAGCGGTGTGAGGCGACTGCTCGCTGTTGGATTCGTGTTCGTCCTCTCGCACTCGCCTGTGGTCCATGCTGCGGACACGCCGATACTACCGTCACCGCAGACTCTTTCGTGTCTGGACCGTGCGATGAACGAGTCCTCGCCCGACCGCACGGGGGCGTGGGGAAATAACTCTACCCGGCTGGCCTTGCTGGACAAGCTTCGCGCGCTGGCCGATGCGTCAGGAGAGGTCTCCAGCTTGCTCACGCTTGAGATCGGGCTGGCGGGAAGCCAGAACATCTATAACAGTGTCTGGTTGGTCGAGACACCGGCGGGAGTGGAATCGCTGAGCGTAGAGACGCCGGACAACGAGAAGCAGGCGCCGGTATTCTATCAGCGGCCGGTAGAGCCGGCCAGGTACAAATTGTTATGGGACGAACTCGTGGATCTTCGCCTCTGGAATACCCCGTCGGACTCGCAGACCGTGGGGCTGCGTTCGGACGTGCCGGTGTTTTACGGTACCTTCTGCCGTGGAGGACGGCTCCATCGCGTTCGCATCGAAAACCCGTCGCTTCCGACATGGGGCAAGGACGACACCTTCGAGCAGGCCCGGCGGCGGCATGACAAGAAGGCCCGTGAATTCATGCTGCGCCCGCGCGATCGGGCGATTGAAGTGCTGCGGCTCATCCAGGCCTTCTGAGGATGGAGGTCCTCACCCTGCTCGGTAAAACGTTCCTCCTCCGCCCCTACGTCTTCCTGTTTCTGGCCGCCGCGTTGCTCACCGCACGATCATTGCTCGGACTCAAACGAACCGCGATCTTCTTTCTCATCGCCTGGGTCGTCGCCTTCGTCTGTGAATACTCTTCGACGCGGACCGGCATCCCGTTCGGGTGGTATTTTTACACTGGTTCGACCCGAGGCGAAGAACTGTACATCAGCAATGTCCCGTTCATGGACTCCCTGTCGTTTTCATTTCTCCTGTTCTGCAGTTATTGCCTGGCCCTGCTGTTTATGTCCCCGACACGCGGACCAGGGTTGAACGGTCTCCAGACGGACGATCCGGCGCTTCGACGCTCAAAAACGCTTCTCGCGCTCACGGTGGTGTTCTTCGTTCTTCTGGACGTCGTAATCGACCCGGTGGCGCTTCGGGGCGACCGATGGTTTCTCGGCAAGATTTATTATTACCCCGAGCCGGGCGTCCACTTCGGCATCCCGATCGCCAATTATATCGGATGGGGGGTCGTGGGTTTCGTCGCGGTCGGCCTGTACCGATTCGTTGAAGGCCGTCTCCCTGCAGAGCCGCAGGCCGACGGCTCGCCGGCCCTGCTGATCGGCTGTGCCCTGTATTATGCCGTGCTCGTGTTCAACCTCGCCGTGACGTTCTGGATCGGCGAGCCGCTCATCGGGACCACGGGTGTGTTGATGTATCTCCCGATTACTGCGCTGGTGCTCGTGAAACTGGCCGGACGTTTGCCTCCCGACGTGAGGTAGATTGAAAATGGGGCGGACGGCTATAATGAGAACAACCTAACCTGGATACTTGATTATGCGAAAGCTGATCATCGGCGTCGTTCTTCTCCCCATCACGTGGTTCGCCAGCGCGGCCATGCATTTTCCACGCGTCTTTCAGGTCATGTTCGTGTTGTATGTCATCCTGGGAACGGTCGTCTTTCTATTGCTGGATGCTCCGCCGGTCCCGAAGATCGGCGGCTGGAAGGCCGGCGCCATGTTGGTGCTGTTCTATGCCTTGATTTCGGGAGTCTTCGTCGTCGGCGCCTCCCTCCTGCCGCAGTACGATCCCACCGTGGAAAAGGGCAAGATCGACAAGATCGTCAAACCGAAGATGGAAACCCCTGAAAGCCGGCATGCCAAGCTGGAAGAGCTGTTGAAGAAATCGCAAGAACTGCAGGCAAAGGCCGACACGCTCACCGCTCAATTGAATAAGATCGCCCCGGTGCGAACACCCGCCGCCGGCGTTCCTTCAGGAGAACCCGCGGCTGCCGGCAGTCAGGATCTTGTCGCGCGCGGCAAGGAAGTCTACGAGCTGCAGGAGTGTTACAACTGCCACAAAATCGGCGGAAAGGGTTCCGTCAAGAAGAGAGGCCCCGTGCTGGACAACATCGGTAATTTGCTCACCAAAGAGGATATGAAAAAAAAGGTCTTCGATACGGCCTACCTGTATGCCGAGGGGTTCGAGAAAGAACATAAGAAGGGACTGATGCCCGACAAGTACAAGGAATTGATGACCGATGAAGAGCTGGATGCCTTGGCGGCGTACCTTTCGACGCTGAAGAACCCATCAGTCGAGACACCCAAACCGATCTTCGTCAAATCCCGCGTCGATCATGGATTTATTGTCTACGGCTACGTCCGGGACAAGAGCGGGAAACCTGTCGCCGACGTTCCGGTGAATGCCCAACCGCTGAAAGCCGGCCGGGAAGCGCATGACGGCAAGACCAACAAGGACGGATATTACGAAATCTTCCTCCATATTCATAACGAGGACTCGGGCACCAAGATCGTCGTGACGGCCAAGGACGCCAAGAAAGAGATCGTGGCCAATTACAACCCGGAAGACAAAGTCACCAAACGCCAGGCCGCCGTTGATCTCGTGATTTAACGCTTGGCCAAGACGGCGGTCCTGCCGCTGCGTTCCCGGGGTACCCGTTGCTCTTTGCGCGGGTCCTGCCTCCGCATCTCGGGGAACCCGTTGCTCTTTGGAACGGGTCCTGTCGCTCAGCAGCCCTTGCGCCCGGCTGCTCAGAACTCAAGCCGATTCGCGCCGGGCTCATGGCGCCCGCTACGCGCCACCCGCTCCCAATGCAACGGGTCCAAGCTCAGACCGCTTCGCCGTCGCAGCCCCGCAGACTCGGTTGTACGCTCTTCCGCTCCGCTCGGGTCCCATGCGGCGTCACCCGCGCGAATGCAACGGGTCACCGGTTCGCCTCTTCTCGCGTGTACCTCAAAG
>VBOG01000019.1:697-4443 GCA_005877815.1 Nitrospirota bacterium | reverse complement strand
CTGAGTTAATCGCCCCTACTCAGAAACAAAGATATCAGATTTTTGACCCAGGCAGCACCTGATTCGAGTTGGAGCGAGCCTACGTCGTACTGGGTGAAGCCAGATGCGGCGGATCAAATCCACCATTTGCATTGAGCAGGGCCTGCAAGGCGCGGTAGGCAGCCTGGGCCGCTTGATCAGCAGCGGCAGCCTGGCTAAGGTTGTTTCCTGCGGAATTCGGCTGGGAAGCGGTCTGGACTAAATTGGAGGTGGCCTTCGCGAAGTCATGCCTGGTATCGCTAATCAGGATAAGGGCGGCTGCGTCAAGGATTGCAGCCGCGCCTGTTCCGGATGCTGTTAACAATCGCCGCAATCAAGGGTTGCTCGCTGGTAATTCCCGCCACGGCTCCCATCACACTGCATTTCACTCCTCACGCTGGTCCGCCTGCCCTTCTGCCGCGGCATTCTTCCCTTTAAGGTGCTCGTCGAACCAATTTATGGTGCGCCGGATGGAGTCGATCTGGTTTTCGCGTTTCACGAATCCGTGGCCCTCATTCGCATAGTAGTGAACATCCACCACAGGCCTTCTTTCTTGAGGATGTCAACGACCTGCTGCGCCTCCTCCTTCGGCACGCGCGGATCATTGTCGCCCTGCAGCTCCAGCAACGGCGCTTTCTCATGGCGAATGTAGGTGATAGGCGAATCCCTCTTCGTAGACCTTGCGGTTCGCGTCTGGATTCCCGAGCGGCCTTTTCAGGTACTCGTTGAGCGAGGAATCAGCAATAAGCCCTAAAGATGACGGCTGAGCGGAAGGGAAAGATCATCGGCTGATTGCAGGTGCAGGCAAGGCTGTGGCTGGAGCAGCAGTCGTCCGAACCGTGGCCTCGGCAGGCTTAGCAACAGTCTTCGGTTCATTCGGTTCAATGGACCGCGGCTGGAACCTTAGGATGTAGCCTTGACGCGGCAATTGAAAGAAGCTCATGCCGAGGCCCATTGCTTCTTTAAAGGCCCGGGTATTGTTCCAGTGGTCGTGATCGATGCGGTAGGCCGCGATAACGGCACCCGTGCGGTCCGCTCCGCGCTTGCAGTGTACGAATACGCCGCCGGTTGAACTGTCTTCAAGCAGCGCCAGTATCTTGGAAATCTGTGCCTCAGTGGGTGGGGTCAGGCCAGTCATGGGAACGTTCACATACTGCATGCCGAGGTTGGTGACGACGTGCCGTTCCGCGGACGCTCGGTAATCGTCTTCCCGTAAGTCCAGTACTGATTTAATGCCGATCTGCGCCAGGTATTGGAATCCTTGGTTCGTCGGCTGTGCTCCGCGGTACACGTGATCATCGACTCGAAAAAAATTGTGGATTCCTTGAACCGGGGGGCCGGCAAACACACGTAAGCTAAAGATAAGCAGGGAAACAAGGCTGGAATTGATAAACGACATTGAATAATTTACCCCTCTATTGGCCTAACCTTTGAAGGTCTCATAGATTGGATGCGGGCGCTCCGTCTGGAGTTGCGGCTCCCGTCCTTTTGAGTGGGTGGGAAGAAATAGTCTTTTGGGGCTCAATGGATACTGGACGACGTTTGAGGCGCACATTTTGGGCAATGCGGTTCGTCTCTAGCTCACCCGAGCCTTGACAATTCCTTGCAGCCCTCGCTAGCATCAGGCGGCTCAGGTTTGAGGACCGTCTCCGCAACGAAGACGTGACGTCTCATACCTAGACCCCCCTTCCATGAGTCAAGAGTTGCACCGGACAGATCTGGCCCAAGTGTTCAGCCACCAGGAGATCCTGCTGACAGGTGCGAATGGCTTTCTCGGCAAGGTCCTGTTGGGACTCCTACTCGACCGTTTCCCGGAGCTCAAACATCTCCACATTCTTTTGCGCGCAGGACGCAGCCTTCCTGCGGAGCAGCGCTTTCAACGGGAAACGCTGACCTCACCCGCGCTGGCGCAAGTCATAGAACGAATCACCCAGACTCGCGGCAGCGGCTTTGTGCGTGAACGGATCACCGTGTGGCCGGGCGACATCCGTCAGCCGCACTGCGGTCTCAGCCCGGCGGCCTTGGACCACCTGTCCGGCCGATTGGGCGCCATAATCAATTGCGCGGGGCTTGTGGAGTTCTTTCCTCCCTTGGACCTCGCGTTTGCCTCGAATGTCGATGGCGTGGAAAACACCGCCGTGTTGGCCGAGAGGCTGGGCAGCAAGCTTTTGCATGTATCCACGTGCTATGTCTGTGGCGCAGCGGACGGGCTGATTGAGGAAACGGAGCCCGTGCTTGGTTACTATCCGCATCGTCAGGGCCCGGAAGACAAAAGCTTCAATTGTCATGACGAACTTGCCTACTGCCGCGAGCGCATCGGGCGGGTTTCCGGATCGGCAAGGCAGATCGAGAATGCTCAAACCGCCAGCCGCGCCGCGCTGGGCGGCCTTCGAGCGGTGGCGGCCGGTGAGCGATTACGCTCGCGTGAGATCAGCCAGAGGCTCATTGCTTTGGGCCGGCAGCGGGCTGAACACTGGGGTTGGGTCAACACCTATACATATTCCAAGAGTCTTGGTGAACAGGTCATTGCCTCTCGGCCCGGCCTTGATTACGCTATCGTTCGCCCGGCAATTGTGGAGAGCGCCTTGCGCTTCCCCTTCCCGGGATGGATCGAAGGAGGACGCACGGCCGCCCCGCTGGTCCTGATTGCGCTTGGCGGGTTGCGGGACTGGCCTGTGAGACGGGACATCCCGCTGGAAGTCGTGCCCGTGGACCTGGTGGCTGCGGCGATCCTGGTGGTCGCGGCGTTGCTTCTGGAAGGCCGAAACCAGCCTGTTTACCAGCTGGGCTCGGCAGACGTGAATCCCCTTGAGCTGGAACCCCTCGTGAGGCTGCTTCACGCCGAGTCCCGCCGCCGCATGCGAAACCAGGAAAGCGAGGGCAATGGGCGTCGCAAGGTGTCGTTCGCTTTTCTGGAGCGCCTGCTGGGCGCGGGACCAGCGGGGCGGCGACGTCCCCGCTTTCTTTCAGCCGAGCAGGCTCGCGCGCGACGCGTGCGCTTACAGCAGCGAATCGGCAGGGCTGAAACCCTGATCAATCGAACCAGTAAGGTGCTGGAGAGGGCAGGGCTGCCGGGCAGGCAGCGGCTTTCGGCATGGAGTACTACGCTCCGCACACTCGGGCTCCGCTCCGGCTTCCACGAACAGACGCTCGACCAGTACCTGCCGTTTGTACTCCATAACCGCTACATCTTTGAATCAGAGCATATTCGCGAGGCCTATTCCTTGATTTCCGAAAAAGACCGGCTATTGCTGCCTTGGGACCCGGAACGAATCGACTGGGAAGATTACTGGATCAATCACCAGATCAAGGGGATCGAAACCTGGGTTCAGCCGGAGGCAGTGAAGGAGTGGAATTTCAGGATCTAAATCAATGATGCGCCGCTCGTCCGCTGATGGTCCGTAGATCGCGGGCGCCGAAAAGTTATTGAGCCGCAGATACACCCTTGCGGATGGTTCTTCGTAATCTCATCCTAACAGTGGAGGCGAAAGGCCATTGTCCTAATCGACGTCCGGGGAGATTGCGTCCAGCACGGAACAAGGCTCGAGTGCTTTGCGAGGACTGAGGGCCAACATGCTCGGGACGATTGTGCCGGCTCTTGGCAGGTCCGGGAGCACGTTATTGGAGACGGCAAGTCGCCCAAAGCTGTTGCTGCCCCTGCGCATCGGCAGGAGGTCGTGATACGCTAGGCGGAGCTGGTTCTTGTCTGAGTCAGCCTGCAACTGAGT
>VBOG01000019.1:0-664 GCA_005877815.1 Nitrospirota bacterium | reverse complement strand
GGGCTCCCGAAATTCTTCCCTGTGTACGTCCAGTGCGTTGAGAGGTGTCTTGTGGCTTCTGTCCTGGAACCTTCTCCGGTAGTGATTAGCGAACTTACGCGTAGTTCGCGGCCAGTCCAGCGCAACGTCGCGGTAGATGTCTATCGCGGCTTCGTGATGCTGCTGATGATGGCCGAAGTGCTGCAGCTTGCGCGTATCTCGTCGGCGTTCCCCACAAGCTTATTCTGGAGGGTACTGGCCTGGAATCAAACGCACTCTGAGTGGTTCGGGTGCTCGTTGCACGACACGATTCAGCCTTCGTTTTCCTTCCTCGTGGGTGTGGCGTTGCCTTATTCAATCGCCAGCCGCCTCGCCAAGGGCGGCAGGTTCTGGAAGCTGTTCGCGCACGCTCTCTGGCGTTCGCTGGTGCTGGTCGCGCTCGGGGTTTTCCTACGTTCCATGGACCATTCCCAGACCTACTTCACGTTTGAAGACACGCTCTCGCAGATCGGCTTCGGTTACCCGTTCCTGTTTTTGCTCGGCTTCCGTCCGCCCAAATGGGCGTGGGTGGCCCTCGGGGTCATTCTGGTTGGCTATTGGCTCGCCTGGGCGCTGTATCCCTTGCCCGGCGCGGGGTTCGATTGGCCGTCGGTCGGCGTGTCCGCGGCGTGGAACGCCCAGCACA
>VBOG01000133.1 GCA_005877815.1 Nitrospirota bacterium | reverse complement strand
TAGGCGTGTGCGAGTTGGAAATGTGCCTTGCTGTCCGCGGGGTTGAGCTTGGCCGCCGTTTCCAGTTCCGGAACGGCTTCCTTGGCACGCCCCATCTTCATGAGGGCCTTCCCGACCAGATAGTGAGCCTCGGAGGAATTGGGTTGGAGCTTTTCCCCCGACAGCGCCAGTTTCAGCCCCTCTTGCACTTTCGCGGGGTCATGACCCAACAGGAGAATGAAGGGCAAGTCCAGGTAAGCACCTGGTTCCGCCGAGCCGGGATCAGCAACAGCCTCGAGGGCTTTTCGGTAGTATGACTCCGCCAGTCCGTAGTTCCCTAGGTGAACTTGTGCCGCGCCCAGGGCACGATAGGCCGAAGCGTGGCGCGGATTCAGCTTCACAGCCTTGTAAAGATACGGCAGGGCCGCTTCAAACTTGACGTCTATCAGCAGCTGGTGTCCGGCGAAGTAGGCGTTCACGTCACTGCGAGGGTTCAGCTCGGCCGCCTGGATGAATTCCGTTTCGGCTTGCTCCGGCTGCCTGAGCTTCCGATAGGCGAAACCGAGGAACAGGTGCGCCTGGTCGTTCTCTTCCCGAAATTGCAGTGACTTCTTCAGGTAACGCGACGCGCGCTCCCAGTCGTCGCGATCGAGAAGAATCTTCCCCATACGCAAGTACGCACCCGCCGGCTGGGTTCCCTGGGATATGGCCGACTGCAGCAGGCTTTCAGCGTTCGCGTAGTCTTTGGAGCCGACCAGCCGCTCGATCCTGGCGAAGACTCTTTCTTCGGACGGCGTTGTCGATGTGGAGGGTTTGCGAGTCGATTGCGATGTGGCGTGAAGCAACAGACATTGAACGATCCAGCAGCACGGAATCAGAATAAGAGAACCGGGTCTTCTCACGACGCGGCCTCGGGACCCGAGCAGATGCAGATTTCCTTCGCTCTGCTCACCGGCAGGCTTTCGCTTCCCTCGCTTTGCAGACCGCAATGGCGTCTCATCCTGAGCGAAAGATCAGAAATCCACGGGGCGAACCGTGGCGCGACTCTCGATAAAAGAGCAAGTTGGATGATAAGGTCGAATCTCGCGGCAGGCCAGCGGCCTTCGGCCAATGGATTCGGCCAATGGAAAGGTTACCACACGCGGTTTGGCACGATCGGGCCATAAACGCGCCCGACGCTACTGAAGGTTGCATAAATGGTCGCACGCCATTCTTGTAGCGCCGTCTCGGCGGCATTTTCCGGGCGGCAAGATGCCGGCGCTACACAGGAAGAGTGTCCATATTCTACAATCCTCAAAACAGACCTGACCGGCCGAGCAACCGCAGCGCGAGGCTTCTCCAAACATCGCCGCCAGGATCTTTGCCGTTAGTTGAAATAGTACGGCGCCTCGTCGCAACAGGGTAGAAGCATTGTCCGCCAGACTTATCTCGCTGCGAAGATCGCAGCCATGTAGAATTGGTCCTGCGTGAGCAAGGTCTTTCCAACCTGCGCGGCAAGCTGTGTGTTGATGTTGACTGGAGCCGTTAGCACTCCGACGCCAGACCCGCAGACCAACGCGCGTTCCGCCTCGGCGGCTGAGGTCCACTTTATAGATGTTGCGCCACAAGCTGGTTTAACTGTGCGCGTGGTGAATGGGGGAGAGAAGACCAAGAAATATATCTGGGAGAGCACCGGCAGCGGAATCGCGGCCATTGACTACGACCAGGATGGCTACCCGGATCTGCTGATCCTGAACGGCAGCACTCTGGAGGGTTTTCCCCGGGGCGCCGAACCCATCAACCACCTTTATCACAACGAGCACAATGGCACATTTGCGGACGTAACCGAGCGCGCCGGTCTCAGGCACAGTGGTTGGGCGCACGGCGTTTGCGTCGGGGACTACGACAACGACGGCTTCGACGACGTCTTCGTGACTTACTACGGCCAGTCGAACATCCTCTACCACAACAACGGCGACGGAACTTTTACAGATGCCACCAGGGCTGCGGGCCTCTATAACCCCGATCATAACTGGGGCTCCGGCTGCTCGTTTTTCGACTACGACCGCGACGGAAAGCTGGACCTCTTTGTGGCAGGGTACGCGCAAATAACCGATGAGAAGACTATGCCGCTGCCCGGTTCAGGTCCTAACTGCATCTTCAAAGGGGTTTCAGTCTACTGCGGGCCGCGAGGACTCCACTTCGGCCGAACCTATCTCTATCGCAACGCCGGCAACGGAGAGTTCACCGACGTTTCTGAAGCGGCCGGAATCCGCAAAGCAACCGGCTGCTACGGACTCAGCGTGCTTACCGCTGACTTCCTGAACCGCGGGAGGCCTGACGTCTACGAGGCGTGCGATTCCACCGCGAGTCTCTTTTATCAGAATAATGGCGATGGAACCTTCGCCGAGCGTGGCGTGGAGGCCGGAGTCGCCTACACCGAAGACGGTTTGGAGCAGGCAGGGATGGGTCTCTCTGCCGCCGACTACGATGCTGACGGCTTTCTCGACATCTTCAAAACCAACTTTGACCAAGACGTTCCGGACCTCTATCACAACGAAGGCAGCGGCACGTTTACATTTCGGACGTTCGACGCCAAGCTGGGATTCGATCTGAGAAAGCTGAGCTGGGGTGGCGGTTTCTTTGACTACGATAATGACGGCTGCCCTGACCTTTTCATTGCCAATGGTCATGTGTACCCTGAACTCGAAAGCCACGGTCACCCGGAGTCGCCTTACCGCCAGCGCAATTCGCTCCACCGCAATCTGTGCAATGGAACTTATGAGGACGTGACCTCGATTGCCGGCCCCGGTCTCCAGCTAGGGCGGTCAGGTCGAGGCGTGGCCTTTCTCGATTACGACAACGATGGCGCCGTCGATATCGCCATCAACAACCAGAACGATCCGCCTACGCTGCTGCACAATGTTGGGGCCAGGACGAACCACTGGGTGACGATCCGTACCGTGGGGACCCGCTCGAATCGGGACGGAATCGGGGCGAGAATCAGCGTCGTCACATCCGGGCGTCGCCATGTCGCCGAAGTGTGCAGCGGCGGCAGCTACATCTCCCAAAATGATCTGCGTGTCCACATCGGTTTGGGGCAGGCAACCAGGATCGACCGGATCGAGATCCGGTGGCCCAGCGGCCTCACGGACGAACCGAAGGATCTGCCCGTTGACAGGTTTCTGACTATTCAGGAGGGCCGAGGAGTTGTCGGCACAAAATAGCCTGGTGCAGAGGCATCAAAAAAAGAACCCTCTCGCCCGGCCCAATTTTACGGCGAACGAGAGGGTCAAAAAAGCGCAAACGACACGCGAACCCTACTTGGTCAGAAGTTGAGCTTCAGACCGAACTGGATTTCGCGAGAGGAAAGCGTGGTAAATGTGAGCTTCCCGTATGTGCTCGGGGTTTCGACTCTGGTTCCAGGATACCCAAAGTCCGCGTGATTCCACATGTTGTACAGCTCGAAGCGGAACTCCGTGTTGAACCGCTCGGTTATCTGGAAGCGCTTCATTAAATTGAAATCCCAGTTGTTCAAGCCCGGGCCGCTCAAAACGTTTCGGCCGGAATTGCCGAACCGGAAATTGCCGGCGAGTTGGTCTGCCTGCAAGGCAGTAACAGTGAAGCAGCTCGTGTCGAACCACTCGTTAATGGTCTTGGGCCCGTTGCCGAAACAGGTCCGATCCGGGCGGGGATTGTTAGATCCGGAGTTCGAGTAATCCTTCGACCGTACGGTGAACGGGAATCC
>VBOG01000020.1 GCA_005877815.1 Nitrospirota bacterium | reverse complement strand
CGGCTACAACGAACTCACCTTCGACGCCTTCGATACCGCGCTCCAGAAGACGAAGAGGCTGCAGGGCAACGAGCAGGCCGAGAAACGGTTGGACGAGATCAGTCAGCACTTCAAAGACCCCGCCACGCAAAAGCCTGAAGGCGGCACGCTCGGCGCCGAGCTGATGGGCCGCTTCCGGAAGTATCTCAAGGGCGAAGGGAAGCTCTAACTTTTCTTCGACGGGTCCTGCCGCCGAGCCACCCAGACGTGCTCAGGACCTTTCGCCGTCGCAGCCGCAGACTCGGCTGTAGGCCCTTCCGCTCCGCCTGGGTCCCGCTCGGCGTCACCCCTCGAAGAGAAGTTCTCACAAATCGTGAAGAAGCCTAGGCGCCCGCTGGCCGCCAACCTTTCGGAACCAGATACTCGCAGATGCATAGACCAACTGTCTTATGGCAATGAGTCGAGGAGTAATTGTAGCCAAGACGCGACGGCTTTCTTACCAGCGCGCTCTTTGGTCTCACCGTTCCACACAGCGAATGCTACGGCCTGTACAAGGGCAGGATCAAAGACAGCGTCATTATCTTGATCTCGGGTTTGCAGCGCGCGCTTAAAGACAACCTTCCAATGGCTCTGATCCCAGATTGCATTGCCTTGAACCGTACCCTGTACGCGTTTGGTCGTCATAGTGGCGAATCCGCATCCCAACAGGTCCTCCACTGAAGACACACGACGAGGCCGTAGTTCTAAGGTGCGTGGCCTTGGGACTCCATCGTCCCGTTCATCCAACTTGTGCCGGTCTATATCGGCCTGCCAATCTGCCTTCCAGTGCCAAATATTCACATAATTCCCCGCCTGGCCCATACAGAAAAAAGGTAAGGCATCATTGAGCGGAAAGGCTAGAGCCACACCGTCGCGAAATGTTCCTGCCGTCAAACGGTCGTTCTTTGTAGGATCATCCCACTCTACTAAAAATACAATGTCCTTTCCGTTATGAAGGGAGCGAACCGTGAGCGACTCAATCGATAGCTTAGGATGAGCCGGCGAGGAAATCACCTGACCGCTGAGCGGAACAACAATCGGGCTCGTTTTTTCCCATCTCGGAGACTTCGGGTCGAACGGTAGCTCGCCTGGGGAATAAGCGGAACGGAGAAAAAGTCCTTGAGAACTGACCAGTGGGACGCCAAGGCAATAGGACAACAGTCCGAGAAGAATCGTTAAGACAAGAAGTCTCGGCACTCGGCGATAGGTATAGTTAGATGACCTGCATTCCATGACTTATGCCGCGGAGAACATTCCTTTGCGACCACTGGAAGGATACACCGACGTTCGCTAGAAATCGAATAGAGTAATGGGTAAGCCCACTACCAAATTTAGTTTGGATCGTCTGGTGGGTGACGCGGCATGGGACCCAAGCGGAGCGCAGTGACGTACAGCCGAGTCTGCGGGGCTTCGACGGCGAAACGCCACGAGCACGTTTGGGTGATGCGGCGGCAGGACCCGCCAGGCACGGGCTCAAAAGGTTTATTTTGATTTCTGCTGCGGCGGATGGATGAGCATCAGATACAGGTCGTTGACGTTGGTGCCGGTGAGGCCGGTTGTAATGTGCCCGCCGGCTTTCTTGAAGAAATGATAGCTGTCGTGCCTTTTGAGATAGGCACTGGCATTTGCGCCTCGTTTTCTGCCGCGCGCCACAGTCTGTCCGTCAGCCATCGCCCCGGCCGCGTCGGTCGGGCCGTCCCGACCGTCAGTGCCGATCGCGGCCGCCCAGATTCCGGATGTTCCTTGAAGAGCGAGGGCGGCGGCGAGCGCAAATTCCTGGGCGCGCCCGCCGAGGCCGCGCCCTGTGACCGTGACCGTTAATTCCCCGCCGGCCACGACACAGACGGGCCGCCTCAACTTCCCGCGCGCAATGGTACGGCTCCATCCCGCCATCCATCGAGCGGCCTCGCACGCCTCGCCCGTCAGAAATTGATCCAGCACGATGGTGTCATATCCCGCGGACCTCGCTGCTTGGCCGGCGGCCTCAATGGCCGTGCGGTTATTTCCGATGATCACATGCTGCGTGCGCTGAAAGATTCGGCTGCGCGGTTTCGGTGTTTCCGGTCGCCATCCCCCAAGACCTTCCACAAGGTAGACCCGCACACGCACTGGAAGACGTTGCCATAGTCCATGACGTCTCAGCGTGCCGACGGCGTCCTTGAAGGTGGTGGGGTCGGCGACGGTCGGACCCGAACCGATGGCGGCGAGATCATCGCCCGCGACGTCAGAGAGGATGAGAGTCAGAATGTTTGCCGGCGTCGCTTCCGCCAGTCGTCCGCCTTTCACCGCGGACAGATGCTTTCTGACCGTATTGATCTCGGCGATGGTTGCGCCGGATCGAAGCAGCAGCTTGGTTGTCCGTCGTTTGTCGTCGAGAGTCAAACCATGCTCGGGCAGGGAGAGCAGACTCGAAGCGCCCCCTGAGAGGACCACGATCAGTAGATCACTGGCGGTGAGTGTGGAGTTATCTTTGAGGACGCGCTTGGCCGCCCGGACACTTGCCGCGGTGGGGATGGGATGGCCGGCCGGAATCACCTCAACATTGGGAATTCGCGTGCGTCTTTGCGATGTGACGATCACGCCTGATTCGAGCCGCGCGCCGAGGAGACTGGCCACCGCTCGGGCCATGGGAACCGAGGCTTTGCCGGCTCCGATGAGCCGTACCCGCCCCACACGCCGAAGATCGTACGAGCAGCCGGCGGCCCGGAGCCTCGAACCATGCAGCGCGAGCACACGTTTCACGGCCGCACTTGCCTCGACGGCAGAGAGTGCCGTCGCGAGAATCTTTCGGAGACCCTGGCGAACCGGTGATGGAGGAAGAATCAGCGAGGAATGTCTGCCTTATAGCATCCCACGGGACAGCCATCGTCTTTACGGCGGGGAATTTTGAGACGATGCGTTCCGCGAGGCAGATAATCTTTTCTGATCTCGGGATTCAACAATTTGAGCTCCAGGAAATACGTGCCGTATTCTTCGGCCACCGAGGCCAGGTGCCGCTGCTTGTCCTTCACGTTGACTGTCACGATTTCCGTGTCCAGCGGCGTGTACAAATCCGATTTGGCCAGCCCGAGGTACTTCTCAGGCTGCGAAAAGATCTCCTTCACCGCCATGACGCGCGGCACATATCGCATGGTCTCCGTCACATAGTGCAGCTTCCAATAGTCCTGCACTCGCTGCTCGCGCATGGACTTTAGAATATGGATCTCACCCGCATTGTACGAGGCCATGGCAAGAGGCCAATCATTGAAAATACCATGCAGCCTCTTGAGATATTTGATGGCCGCTTCCGTGGACAGCTCCAGATTCCGCCGGTCGTCTTTCCAATCGTTATTCGTCAAAGAGAACAGCCGGCCCGTCGAGGGAATGAATTGCCAGGGACCGGAGGCCTTGGCGCGCGAATAGGCGGCGGAAATGCATTTGCTCTCGACAAGCAAAATGTATTTGAGATCGTCGGGCATGCCCGCTTCGGCGAGCTGACGCTCCGCGGTCGGAAAGCAGCGGCCGGTGCGCTTGGCCAGAATAATGCTATCCCCTTCGTCTTCGAGGAAGCGATAAAATTCGTACTCGATGCGTTCGCGCACTTGCCACATCTGTATGGGCACAGGGTCGCCGGCGAATGTCATTGTGTCGGGAAGACGATAGCTGCTGAGGAAGGCACGGCCTCGTGGTTCGATGGGGCGCGGCACTTCCAACGGCAAGACGGCCGGCGGCGTGATGATGGACAGGTCCGTTTCCGCAGCCTCGGGGAGCGTCGTCGCGATGAGCGCGCACGCCAGGATTGACATGCAGAGCCCTCGTCCCAATGATCGGTCCATTCTGTCTCCTCTCTCGTGGCACGGACCTGCGTTTACAGCTAAGCGAATTCTAGCAAGGGTGCGCCAAGGCGGCAACATCATTCTGCTAAAATATGCCAATGTCGCGCTTGAGGGTCGTGCAGGAGCGGGTGGTTGGTTGTCGTCTCTGTCCCCGACTTGTCGCGCACTGTGAACAGACGGCGGAGACGAAGGTTCGGCGCTTTCAGGAATGGGACTACTGGGGAAGGCCGCTCCCCGGCTTCGGGGATGCCCGGGCCCGGTTGCTGATCGTGGGCCTGGCGCCGGCCGCGCACGGAGGAAATCGGACCGGACGGATTTTTACAGGAGATCGCAGCGGAGACTGGCTCTACGGCGCATTGCACCGTTTTGATTTCGCCAGCCAATCACATTCTGTCTCCCGCGATGACGGCATGCGCGTGAGCGATTGCTATATTACCGCCGTCGTGAAGTGCGCCCCACCCGGGAATAAGCCGTTGCCGGAGGAGTTTCGCAATTGCCGGCCGCATCTTCTTGAGGAACTTCGGCTTCTGAAGCACGTGCGCGTGGTGATCGCCCTCGGAAAGATCGCGTTCGATGGATACTTGTCGGCGTGTCGGGAGCTTGGCAATCCGGTGCCGAAGCCTCTCCCGGCTTTCGGTCACGGCAAGGCCTACAACCTGCCGTGGGGTGTCACGCTCATCGCCTCCTATCATCCTTCACAACAGAATACCTTCACGGGTAAATTAACCCATCCGATGTTCGATTCGATCTTTGCGAAAGCGCGCAAGCGGCTGGGGCGGTCTTAATGCGGGAGCTTTGGGTCAGCTATTGCTTACTTGCGGGGATGGTGAGGCTTTTGAGCTCCGACTCGTCTTCTGCGCCGGTTGAACAGGACTTGGCGGGTGATGACACGAAACGCTTCCCCACGGCCCTTGCGCTGGCGGGAGAAGAGGTCGCGAAAGCTCAGGTCGCTGAGATGGAGGACGTCGGCCGCATAGGCCACGCCTCCACGGTTTTCCTGCCCGTCCAGGTGATCACGGACATGGCATGCAGCCGCTATCCCTTGGGAACGTTCTGCTTTTCCCAGTCCGCAAGAAACTTCTTCAGGCCGAGGTCCGTCAGCGGGTGCTGCACGAGCTGCTTGAACACCGTAAACGGCATCGTGCAGATGTCTCCGCCGATCTTCGCGGCCTCCACGACATGCATCGGATTTCGCACGCTGGCCACCAGGACTTTCGTCTTGTACTGGTAGTTGCGGTAGATGGTCACGATGTCACGAATCAATTCCATGCCGTTCTCACTGATATCATCCAGGCGGCCGATGAAGGGGCTAACACACCACGCTCCAGCCTTGGCCGCTAACATGGCTTGGGTCGGAGAGAAGCACAAGGTCACATTGACGCGAATTCCCTGGGCGGCCAGCGCCTTACAGGCTTTCAATCCTTCGGGAATCAGCGGGACCTTGACAACAATGTTCTTGTGAATCTGCGCCAGGTCCTTCCCCTCCTTGACCATCGCATCGGCCTCGATGCTGACGACTTCAGCGCTGATCGGCCCATCCACGATCGTGCAAATCTCTTTCAGGAGGTCTTTGAAGCTTCGGCCTTCTTTGGCGACCAGCGAAGGGTTCGTGGTGATGCCATCGAGCACGCCCCAACTTGCCGCCTCTTTAATCTCTTTTGTATTGCCGGTATCCAAGAAAAACATCATGGCAAGCACCTCCCATGCATCGGCTGATTTCCGCCGCTTCTATGTTATTCTAGGCACACGGTAGAGGCATTTGCAAACGAGGAGGGTCGTTATGCATCGATGGGCGCTCATGTTGAGCATCGCCATGTTCGCAGTCGGTTGCGGGGGCAATCCGTACCTCGAGCAATCCTTAAAGCCTGCCGCTCAGCGGCATGAGACGAAGGAATGGTTCGAAAAGGAGTGGGGCAAGCCTTCCGGAACCTCGAAGCGGTTCTGGGGAGGGGAAAGCTGGACCTATTACCGGATCGCCGGAGGGACAAACCGGCTCCTGGGCGGGATCAACCCTCACGAGTGTGAGATTCAGCTGAACTTCGACAAAGCCGGCAAGCTGGACAATTACAACTATTCGTCGGGATGCTAATCAGGCGAGCTTTTTTTCGTAGCTGGCCCGGCATGTTTCACTGCAAAAAAAGTGCAGTTGATCGCCCCGTTGGAGAAAGAATGATCCTTCCTTCGTGACGTACATGCCGCAGACAGGATCCTGAACCATTTCGGCCGCCCCGATGGTTCCTCCTTGGGTTTTCCTGGCCAAAAACCCTTGCACAGCGCTTCTCACCATGAAATACACGATGAGCAGCAGCACCGCGAGAATGACAAATCTCCACATGACTGAAGACTAACAGAATGCGGAAAGAGGGGTCAAAGGGATGGTCAATGGCCCGGCAAAGGTGATTCTCGCCCGGCGTGCTCGCGCTCAAGCCGCTCGCGCATTTCCTTGTGAAACTTCATGCTGAACAACAGGAACTTCAATTGCTGCTCCGGCGTCAGCAAATCCCGGCCGGCCTGGAACCGATCGCGGCGCAGCCCGACCATCGCTTCCTCCACGGCGTAGAGCCGATTCAAGGATTCTTTCAAGGCCGATGGATCTACTGGCGCCACGCCGGGTTCCACCGTTCCGGGACGATCTCCGTTGCGTGCGCCCCGGCGCATATCTTTCCGCAACCCCTTCGCCTGGTCTCGTAAGGCCAACAGTGCCTCTTTGCGCTGCCGCCGCAAGTCTTCTGCCTTCTGATCCAGTTGTTGAAGCCGTTGGCTTAATTGGGCGCGTGTCGCGTCATCCAACTGCAAGGCCTGGAGAAGCCGCTCCCGTTTCTTCGCCTCAAAGTGTCGGCCGCTCTCTTCCTTCTCAACCGGTCCGCGTTCCGGTTGGGTCAGCCGATCGAGTTCTTCCATCACCGGCGGACTGGCCCCTGGCGCCGCCGTTTCAGCCAAGGCAGGCGCCGTAATCAGTATCATTCCTAACGTGAAAACTGCGCGGCGGAGCATGTGTGATTGCATAATGTGCCTTTCAGATGCCGCGAAATAAGCGGTCCACTGTGGCCCGATCCAGCCGACGCGCCATAGTCGCCAACACGATGTCCGGATCCTCATCGTCCCACTCCCTTTCCCAGTCCATGTCAGCCAGATCCGGCTCGTCCTG
Organism: Nitrospirota bacterium; assembly: GCA_005877815.1. Classification (GTDB taxonomy): domain Bacteria; phylum Nitrospirota; class Nitrospiria; order Nitrospirales; family NS-4; genus NS-4. Next base: position 4,079 of record VBOG01000020.1, on the reverse strand, counting down.
TTGAGCGATATGCTTTGAAGCAGAGGACGATTTACTTGCGCCAGCAAATTGGTCGCTCCTGCCGCCCCAGTCCCATATTCCGGCAAACAACCAGGCTCCCATCAACAGCGCCAGAGAGGCAGCCAGGGCCAGAGGCCACCGCACGGCGTATAACATTCCCGCAGACGACCCGCGCCCCAGGCCATGCCGGACTTGCTCCGGAAAGGCCTGCCAAAATGCCTCGCCGGGGTCAGGAACGGTTCGGCCCTTTACGCGAACCAACACCTGCCGGACGGCTTCCATGTCCACCCGGCATGTTTCGCAGTCCTCCAGATGATCGGTCACTTGGCGCACCGCCGACGGAGAGAGATCAAGTTCCAGATACGGGACGGTCATTTCTTGAATGTCATGACAATTCACGGGTTCCCTCATCTGCCACCAAAACCCGGCGGAGCTTGCTCACCGCGTGGTGGTAATTGGCCTTTGCCGTCCCTTCGGAACAGCTCATGATCGTTCCGATTTCAGCAAAGGCTCGGTCGTGATATATCCGGAGGAGCAGCGCCTCGCGCTGCCGTTCCGGCAACGTCCGGATCGCCGATCCCAAGCGGTCCCGGGCCTGGGCCGCGGCGGTTACGGCAAAGGTATCGTGCGGGGCGGCGAGCGGTAAATCCTCCACATTCTCATGTTGCTGGCGGGCCCGGTCTCTAATCGCGTTGCGGCAGAGGTTAAGTCCGATCTGAAAAAGCCAGGTCCGAAAACTCGATTCGCGCCGGAAAGTCGTATGATGCAGGAACGCCTGCACGAACGTGGCTTGCGCCATATCCGCCGCATCCGCGTGATTGTCCAGCATGCGATAGGCCAAATCATAAATCGTCTTCTGGTGACGCCTGACGAGCTCCTCGAATGCCGGTTCATCACCTCCGGCATACCGATCCAACAGCTCGTAATCGGAGGCTTCCGCCACTCAACACCTCGCCGATTTCTTCCTGCCCCACTGAGACACGAGAACCCCGGAAAGGTTACACCAGATGCTGAAATATTGTCAGGGCCAGAGTTCTCAGTGTCTGCAATTACTTACATAGTTAGGACATTGTATCGGTTGACGTTGTGCCGAGGAACCGGATATCATGCTTCTGCAAACATTTTTTCCTTTTCCTGTCGAGAGGGGATGATCGAATGACTGCACGCCGCACTCCCAAGGCCAAACAAACCGCTGAAGTGAAAGCCGTCCGACGCGTCGTCCCACGATTGACTGCGCGCGAGCGCCAAGTGCTGAATCTCGTGGCCAACGGATATACCAGCAGGGAAATCGGCGAGAAGCTGGGGATCAGCCCTCGCACGGCTGAAACGCACCGGGTCAATATCGGCCGGCGTCTCGGCATCCGGAATGTCGCCCAGATGGTGCGCTATGCCATCGAGAACGACCTCTCTCCTGTCACCAAACGTTCGAGATAGAGGGACCCTGCGGGTGAGATAGCGAGTGGTTCACATTGCCGCTTCGCGCAAGACCTGCGCAGTATGGGAGACTTTCACCGCCGTGAGTTCCTTCGGCGTTCCTGCAGCCATGACATGACCACCTCGATCGCCCCCTTCCGGCCCTAAATCAATCAGCCAATCGGCGTTCCGGATCACATCCACATTATGCTCGATCACGAGAACGGTGTTGCCCGACTCGACGAGGCGGTTCAGCACATCGAGCAGTTTCTGAACATCGGCAAAATGCAGGCCCGTGGTCGGCTCATCCAGGATATACAGTGTCCGCCCCGTGGCGCGTTTGCACAATTCACGGGACAGCTTGACCCGTTGGGCCTCCCCTCCTGAGAGGGTCGTCGCCGCCTGCCCAAGCTTGATGTATCCCAAGCCCACATCGTTCAGCGTGCCGAGCTTAATCTTCAGCAAGGGGAGGTGCTCGAAGAAAATCAGCGCCTCCTCCACGGTCATGTCCAACACATCGGCAATGCTCTTCTCTTTATAAAGCACGTCCAAGGTTTCTCGGTTGTAGCGACGCCCCTTACATACTTCACACGTCACATAGACGTCCGGCAGAAAATGCATCTCGATTTTAATCAGACCGCCGCCCTGACAGGCTTCGCACCGCCCGCCTTTGACATTGAACGAATACCGGCCAGGCTTATACCCTCGCACGCGCGATTCCGGCAGGTTCGAATAGAGGTCGCGGATCAATGTAAACAAACCTGTATAGGTGGCGGGGTTTGATCGTGGCGTGCGGCCGATTGGCGATTGGTCGATATTGATGACCTTGTTGATCTGCTCGACACCCTTAATGTCGGCGCACCCCGTCACCCAGGTCTTCTTCTCAATCCGCCGCAGCCAGTATTTCGAGGCGACCGACGTGGGCGGCGCTGTCCGCTCCTTTTCCCCGTAGAGCAGGTGATGCAGGCTGCGATGCAGGACGTCGAAGACGAGCGTGCTCTTTCCCGATCCCGAGACGCCCGTGACGCAGGTCATCAATCCGAGGGGAATTTTGACCGTGATATTTTTCAGGTTGTGCTCTTGTGCGCCCACGATCGTCAGATACGACTTTGCCGGCCGCATCCTCTGCGGGAGCGTGATTGTCATCTCGCCGCGCAAATATTGGCCGGTCAAGGACGACGGATTCGCCATGATCTCCGCCGGTGTGCCTTGCGCGATGATGAATCCGCCGTGGATGCCGGCTCCGGGTCCCAAGTCCAGCAGATAATCGGCCCGCCGCATCGTGTCGGCATCGTGCTCGACCACAATCACCGTATTGCCGAGATCGCGAAGCCGCGACAGCGTATTCAACAGCCGCTGATTGTCGCGTTGATGCAGTCCGATGGACGGCTCATCGAGAATATAGAGGACGCCCACCAACCCCGACCCGATCTGCGTGGCCAAACGAATCCGCTGGCCCTCTCCTCCGGATAGCGTCGCGGCGGCTCGATCCAACGTCAGATAATCCAGGCCGACGTTTAACAGAAACCCGAGGCGCTCGCGAATCTCTTTGAGGATCCGCTGGGCAATCTGTTTCTCCCGTTCCGTGAATCTCAATTGCTGGAAAAATTCCACGGCCGCGCAGATCGAAAGACGCGTGACGGCGGCAATAGATTGCTCGTCGATGAGGACCGACAAGCTCTCCGGCTTCAAGCGCTCGCCCTTGCACACCGAACAGATCGCGAGGTCATCGTAGTCGGTGTCCTCATACTCGCCGTCGGAGGGGCAGCCTGCGGGCGGTTCGTGGCCAAGGCCATCGCAGGCCGGGCACGCGCCGTGGGGGCTGTTGAACGAGAAGAGCCGCGGCGCGAGCTCCGGGAGACTGATGCCGCATCGCACGCAGGCCAGCTTCTCGCTGAAGAGCAGATCCTTCTTCCCGTTCACATCTATCCCGGCGAGGCCTTGCGCCTGCTTCAAGGCAATCTCCAAAGAATCCGCCAGCCGCCGGATCGTGGCGTCGTCATGCTTCAGGACCACCCGATCCACGACGATTTCGATCGTGTGTTTTTTCTGCTTGTCGAGGCTCACCTCCTCGGCGAGATCGTAAAGCTCCCCGTCGATTCGCGCCCGGATGAAGCCGGCACGACTCGCGTCCTGCAATTCCTTGCGGTATTCCCCTTTTCGGTCACGGACGATGGGCGCGAGGATCGAGAGCTTCGACCCTTCCGGAAGCCCCATCAACGCGTCCACCATCTGTTGGACGGTTTGGGCCGTGATCGCGGCGCCACACTGCGGGCAATGAGGCCGTCCGACGCGCGCAAACAGCAACCGCAGATAGTCGTAAATTTCCGTGACTGTGCCGACGGTAGACCGGGGATTGTGCGAAGTTGTTTTCTGCTCGATGGAGATCGCCGGGGACAGCCCCTCGATGGCATCCACGTCCGGCTTGTCCATCTGCTCCAGGAACTGGCGTGCGTAAGCCGACAGCGATTCGACGTAGCGACGCTGGCCTTCGGCGTAGATCGTGTCGAACGCCAGCGATGACTTGCCGGAGCCCGAGAGACCCGTGATGACCACCAGTTTATCCCTCGGGATCGTGAGGTCGAGGTTCTTGAGATTGTGCTCGCGCGCGCCCTTGATGACGATGCTGCGGGATTCAGTCATAGACAGTCATTCTATCCGACGAG
>VBOG01000132.1 GCA_005877815.1 Nitrospirota bacterium | reverse complement strand
CATTCCCGGGCAGGGAGAAGTCCTCGCCGGCCTTTTTGTTCTTCTTGGATTGACAGGCTGGCGGCTTAAGAATGATCTTCTAAAAGCTCTCGGCATACGCGGTCTTCTGGCCTTGCTGTGTACGACTGTGGTCGTTCAGCTCCTCAAGCATCTCGTCGGCCGCCCGCGGCCGCGATTCGCTCACGCAGACGAATTGACTTTCGGTCCATCGCTCGCCGAGGGGTACGATGCGTTCCCCTCCGGCCACACCGTGAACGCCTTCGCGGCCGCCGCAGTGTTGGCCTGGTTCCTGCCGCGGTTTCGAGTCCCGATATTCTTGATCGCGGGCTTGGTAGGCGTCTCACGCGTACTCCGCGGATCGCATTTTCCCACTGACGTATTCGCCGGCGTGATCTTTGGCGTCTTGGTTGGCAGTATGGCGGCGGCCGGAATCCGACGATGGCGGGACGAAGCGCTCCCGGCTCTGATCCGGACGGGCATTCCGATTGTGGTGTGTGTCTTTTTGATTGTCTGGGTCGCCTTGCACGCGCCTCCTCAACGATCGGAAGAGCACTTGCATCTGATGATCGGAGCAATGCTGATAGTTGGTGGGATGCTATTGCGCGTGGCCTCGCTTATCCGGCCACACGCCGCTCTCCTAACGGGGGGAACAGTCGCGCTAATGTTGGGGATGGCTGTTGCTGTTGGCCCATGGTGGATTGCTGCGATGTGTGCGGTGAGTCTTTTGCCGATGATCCGGAATGCTACAAGCAAGGAGCTAGGGACTGGCAGCGGTCAATCGCAAGAGTCTGTCCAAGTATTTCCTAATCCATGGGTGCGTGAAGGGTTGGTCGCCGGAGCCGTGGTGCTGACCGTGATAACCATGAGAGCACTACAGGGGTTGCTTCCATTGATCAGTGGGTGAATCAGAACACTGGATTCTTCGCGAGCAAGATGTATCCGTAACGGCTCAAGACGATGGGATAATTTGCCGCGGGCAGGGGCAGTTTTTCCCTGAGCCGTTCCTGCGTGAGAATGATGATTTGTCCCGGCCGCTGCAATAAGGGTAGTAGTTCAGTTTCCTCCCCTGTCTTGATGACTTCAATGCAACGGGCCGCCGCGGAGCAGTCTCGCTTGGCATAGAAGAGAAGGCTAGGCTTCGGCCGGCCGTACGTAATCAATGTCTCTTGAGGACTCAGGTTCAAGCCAGCAATGGCTGCGAGTTCCTGAGGAGGAGCGATGAAATAGCGGTTAAACCTCGGCAACGCAACGGTGATAATGAGGAGCACGACGCCCAACATCAATGCCGAGAGGATTCCAAAGCTGAGAGCGCTCCGGTTTTCCATTGCTGCATATGCAAAAAATCCCAGGCCAGCCAGAATCAAGAAACCGATGGCCATCGGGGCCCAGCCAGGTCCTATCTGCGTCGCGATCGGGAACTCCAACGCGATCTGCGCGTTAAATCTTTCATACGCCCAGTCCAAGCCGATAAAAGCGAAGCCGAGGCACCCGCCGACGAGCATCGTGAGCCCAACGGCGACTTTCGAGGCCCGGGACTCTTGATCCGCAAGCAACGTGTCCCAATACGCCGCGACAAGGAGCGAGGCGGCCGGAAACAATGGGGCAATGTAATGTGGAAGACGTGTCGACGAAAGCGTAAAAAAAATGATGACGGCGATGATCCAGAGAGCGGAAAGGACTATGAGGGCGCGACGCGGTTCCTCTGCAGGTCTATCACGAATGCCGCGCAGCGCATCGTAAAGAGCCGAAGGGAGGAAGCCGCTCCAAGGAAAGAATCCGAGAAAGAGAACGGGGAGATAGAAGAAGATGGTGCCGCCATGGCCGCCGATCGCTGAGAAAAATCGGGTGACCGTATCCCCTTTCACCGACTGCCCGTATCCACCGCCATGCAAGACAAACATGGCACCATACCAGGGTGCTGCGATGGCGATCAGCAGAAATGTGCCCGCCAAGGGATGGCATTCCTGAAGGACGGAGTGTCCTGTCTTCCAGGGTCGGGTCAGCAGAAGGTACGAGCCGATCGCGAGAAGAGGCACCAAGAGACCTACCGGGCCCTTCGTCAGCACCCCAAACGCCATGCCAAGATAAAACCCCCAGTACCATCGTTTTGAATTTCCCGCTCCCCACATAGCGGTGAAGAAACAAAAAATACTCAACGTGGTGAAGAAGACGAGCACCATATCCGTCAGGACCATCCTTCCGATGGCCAAGATCTCAAAATTCAGCAGCAACATGAGGGCGGCTCGAAAACCGGTCGTTGAGCCTAAAAATCGACGAGTGAAAAAATACTGCATTAGAACGAGACCGCATCCGAACAGTGCGGAAGGGACGCGAGCCGTAAATTCACTGATTCCAAAAACGCGGTACGCCCCCGAGATCATCCAATAGAGAAAAGCGGGCTTGGCGAAGCGAGGGCTGCCGTTGAGCGTCGGGGTCACCCAGTCGCCGGACAGCACCATCTCACGGGCGGCTTGGGCATTCGAGCCTTCGTCGCGGTCGGTCAGTCCTAAGGACCCGAGCTCCAGGAAGAACAGTAAGATACAGAGGGCAGCCAGCAGGACCAGGCGGGCGTGTTCCCCCATTAACCGATGAAACCGATCACGTACGGGGGCGGACGGCCGATTCAGTGGGAGTGCGAAGGTTTGATGTCGAACGGTTCCGGTGAATCAACATGAGATTGCGCAGATACACGAGGGTGCCGATGCTTTGCCCTGCGATGAAGACGGGATCCTGGCGATACACAGCGTAGGCCAGGGTGATAAGGCCCCCGATCAGGCTGAGGTACCAGAATGAGAGCGGAATGGTGCTTTCCTTTTCCCGCTCGGATTGAAACCATTGAACCAGCCATCGGCCGAAAAACAGTCCTTGGCCTAGAAAGCCGATGGCAAGCCAGAGCGTTTCACTGGAGATCATGCTGGTCCTTCCTGTAGATGTAGCGAAGGCACCGTGCCTGCATCCAGCGCACAGCAATGAGATCATAGAGGCTGCTGAAGAGACGGTTGCCGATGCCGTATTTCGATTGTCCATGCGCACGGTTATAGTGACTGACCGGGACCTCGGTCATACTGAATCCATGGATCTTTGCCAGGGCGGGAAAGAACCGATGCATGCCTTTGAAGAGAGGCAAACGCTCGATGACGTGTCGCTGAAACACCTTCAATGAACAACCCGTGTCGTGCACGCCGTCGTGTATGGCAGCGTTTCGCACGAAGTTGGCAATTCGCGAGGACAGCCGTTTTACGATCGTGTCCTGCCGATCGCGCCGCCAGCCACAGACAAGCTCATATTGAGTGGCGAGCGGCAAGAGCTTCAGAATATCCCGTGGATCGAATTGGAGATCACCGTCGAGCGTCGCCACGAGCTCTCCTCGGGCTTGCTGGAATCCGGCGTCGAAGGCCGCGGTCTGCCCATAATTCCGATCGAAGTGAAACACACGGACTTCAGCATGATTGCGAGCGAGTTGATCGAGGAGCTGCGCACTGCCATCGGTGCTGCCGTCATCCACATAAATGATCTCGAATGACGGAACCTGACCCGAGAGCGCTTTGAGGGTCTGAGCCGTCAGGGGATGAAGGTTGTCCCGTTCGTTGTAGATGGGGATCACGACCGAGAGACGTAGAGTAGATTCAGACATACTCTTGTATTCAAGCAAACCGGTTCCGGCGCGTCAAGTTGATTCGCGGGACGGCACAGGTACTAGGTCCGTTAGCATAATGGCCATGCCGGTTTTCTTGTCTTCGCGTCCGGCATTTGTTAGACTTTGGAAATGACGAATCTCCCGCCCGCCTTCGCATCACAAGAGGAAACGCCCCCTCAGGTCCTGGGTGAATTCAAGCCGGTTGATGACTGGCAAGTTCACCTGAATGCGATTTTTTATGCCCTCAGAGGCGGGCACATTCAAGATTATTACCAGACGATGGCCTCCGGGGATTACCGTCTGGCGCACGCGCTTGCGCAGGAATTTTATGAAGCGCACCGGAAGCATGAGGCCCTTCCCGAGACAATCTTGGTTCATGAATGGGGTTGCGGCAATGGCAATTTAGCCGCCTGCTTTCTGTCACATCTGAATAAACTGGACGAAACACTCTGTCGGCGGACACGATATGTCTTGGTCGATAACGATCTGGACACGTTGAACTCGGCGCTGGCTCATCCTGATCTGCAACCGCACCGCGAACGCATTGCCCATGTACAGGCTGACGCTCAGGATCTCAATGGGGTGAAAGATTCAAGCGTTCATTGGATCATCTGTAATGAGCTGTGGAATGACCTTCGAACCAAGGTAATGCTGCGCAAGGATGGCGATCTGATCGAGGAGCAGATTCGCCCGAATCTCAGCGACGAGAAATCCAAGGAATTTTCCGACTGGTTCGCCTTCGTCAAGGACTTTCAGGACAAGGCGGTCACGAAGCTGAAGGACCATCCGAGTTTCCTCGATGAGATCATCTGGGAGAAGGACTATCTTCCCATCGATTGGAAGCGGGTGCCATATCGGAAGACGATCACAGATTTCATGAAACCCATCGATGATTTGGTGATCGTTCCCGTCAATCTCGGGGCATTTGCAACGATCAAGGAAGCGCGCCGTATTTTAACGGCTGGCGGGAGGTTCACGACGTTCGACGCCGGCACGCCGGATGTTGAGACCGTCGCCAAGCCCGACAAGCCGTGCTACGGGTTGTATGGAGGTCAATACTCATTCATCGTCAATTTTGCGCTGTGTGAGTCCCTGGCGCGCCATCTCGGTGCCACGGACGTCACCATTGAATCTCAGCATGAATTTGTCTCACGCATGCTGGGGCACAACCTGATGACAGTGGTAGACCTCGTGAGCGCACATCCTTCGCTGAACAAATTAAAGCCATGGGAGCGCGACAAACTCATTTTGAAGACGTTGCGGGTGTTGAGTGCCGTGTATACATCTCCCTACCAGCGGAATTTTGATTATCCGGTACAACCGGAAACTCCCGAACCGGACAGAGAGGAGATATTGGCACTTCTCGCCAGTCTTCCCTCGACCGGGGTGCCGGATCCCATTGCGTATCTGACGGAGGACGAGGTGTTGGCTGTCGTGACGGAATTGGTAGCGCTCGGCTATGATCGTCAAGCTATTCAGAACGGTCTGGCGACCTCTCTCACGGAGGGTCGGGAAATCAATTACTATCGGTTTTCCATGGGGAAGGAAAAAAATTCTTGATATTAGACAAAAGTCTGTGTAGGATGCCCTACACAAAAGTAGTATAGACCTTACTGAAATCTCAATAAAATGAAGATGAATGTGATGTTGGGTATGAGGTGACATGATGTTTGGTTTCGGTTGGATGGAGTTGTTGCTGATCCTTGTCATCGTCCTGATTGTGTTCGGGGCAGGCAAGCTCCCTCAATTGGGTGAAGGGCTTGGGAAGGCGATCAAAGGCTTTAAGAAATCCGCGCATGAACCGGAATTGATTGCGGAACAGGCGAGCCCAGTTCCA
>VBOG01000017.1 GCA_005877815.1 Nitrospirota bacterium | reverse complement strand
ACCACCACACCATCGAAAAGAACGACAAGCTGCCGTAAGCGAGCAGCAATCGCACCCGCGATTGCGCGAGCGCCTTGACGGCGCCGTAGAGCGACCCGGCCATTGCGAGCAGGGTCACGATCCACGCGATGGGCCCAGGCGTCGCGGGAAGGACCGCGGCCAGGCCGTGCAGTCCGAGGGCAGGCAGCAGGAGCACGATGAACGAAGGAAGGCTGCCCGGCAGCCGCGTGATCGATGTGACATGCCCTTCATGAAACGGGACGAGCGGCAAGAGCGTTGCGCATGCCAGCAGCGATGCAGCCGCTGAGAATGGCCGAGCAGCGATCATCGAGACTGCCGCGCACATCGCGCCGAATCCATACGTGCCGATGCCCAGCCATGAGATCGGCCATAGCGGCGTATGGTACCGATACAGCAGCGCGATCAGACAACCAAGCAGCAACATCAAGAAGAGCGGGCCCCCGATGGTGGGGAGCGCCAGAACGCCCAGTCCCAAGCCGAGGAGCAGCAAGGTTGCAACCCAGGAGAGCCGGTGGTCATGGTGAAGGGGCTGTCCTAAGAGCGACACGCATGCTGCCACCGGAAGCAGATAGAGCAGTAGCGCTCCTTCCGGCGGACTCGCCAGTCGGCCGGTCAGCCCGATCGCCGCACCAAAGGTGATGGCAGACACGAGGACGGCCGAGGTCCTGAGCCGCGCGGCGTTGGCCCAGGCGAACAGACTCAACAACGCGCCGGCGAGAGGAATGCCGGCCAGCAACCAGGGAGCAGCGGCCGCCGTCATTGCGACCACCCTTGTTTACGTTTGTCGAATCGGTGAATGAGTCGCATTGCCACGTCGCCAAGGAGTTCGTACAACTCGTCCGCGTACAGCCGATTCATGAAGAGGACATAGAGCCGGATTTTGAGGCCGTCCAGCCAGCGGGGCGTCCGCATCGTCCGGCCGTGGGCGGTCATGTACAGATACGTCCACCCCGCGATCGTCATCAGCGTCGAGATGACGATCATGGCGTCAAAAAGTCCGCTCGGAAGCGCGGCGGTTTGAAAGAACGAGGCGACTTGTTGGGGATCGGGATACAGAAACGCCGTGAACGACTCCACGGCGAACAAATACACGAACACGATGAACAAGAGCGTCAGCAACATCGCCGCGGACACTTTCCAGGACGCGACCGCGCGCAACCGGGTGAGCGTCAAGATAGCTTGCGAGGAGGTGACCCAGATGAAGAACAGGAAGATCACCGTGCCTTGCGTTTCTAGTAGCGGAATGTGCAGTGCGCCGTGCGTGAGGAGCAGGATGAGCAACGGAATAAAGAGCGTCGTGAGAAAGCCCGTCAACCACGTCAGCCGGGAGAAACCTTCTTGCTCTTGCTGGTGGCCCGGATCGGGAAAATGCGGCTCGTGCCGCGCCTTATGGATGACATTGCCGCAGTTCAAAAACACGGTGGCCTTGAAGAGCCCATGGGCAATGAGATGGAACACGGCAAGGGAGAAGGCGCCCAGGCCGCATTCCATGATCATGTAGCCCATCTGGCCGATCGTCGAAAAGCCGAGCGTCTTCTTGATGTCGTTCTGAGCCAGCATCATGGCGGCGCCGAGGATGGCGGTCATCGTCCCGACGACGAAGGCCACATGCAGGGTTGTCGAGCTCAGCCCGAACAGCGGCGCCAGTCGGTTGATCAGAAAGCCGCCCGCGTTGATGATTCCCGCGTGCAACAGCGCGTGCACGGGCGTGGGCGCATACAGCGAACGGGGGAGCCAAACGTGCATGGGGAACTGGGCGGATTTACTCATGCCGCCGATGAAGAGAAGCAGCGTGACCGCGGTCGCTCCGTTGATTTCCCATCCAGGCGCGGGCGACAGCATGACGGGGGCGGCGACGGCTTTGGTAAAGAGCGCTGGGAACTCCAAGGTGCCGTACAATGAGTACGCGAGGATGATGCCGGCGAGGAATGCCGCGTCGCCGACCCGCAAGAGCGTAAAGGTCCTGTATGCGCCCGCCAGCGTCGCGGCGTGCGCGTGGTTATGGGCGAGGAGATAAAGCAAATAGCTCAGGAGTTGCCAGAATACAAAAAGCATGACCAGGTTGGCGCTGGAGACCATGCACAGCAGCACACAGGTAGTGAACCCGATCAGGGCGAGATACCGGTGTTCGTGGGGGTCCTGATGCATGTACCCGATCGAATAGGTGTAGATGATCGTCCCAACGGCGGAGATCAAGACCATCATGACCGCGCTGAGCCGGTCGATGTAGAAGCCCAGGCGCACGGCGAGCGAAGCCAGGGATGCAGGGTCGTAAAACCGAATTGTGATCGGACCCTCTGTCGCGACGACGTAGAGCATGGCGACGGCGCCGCAAAACGCCGCTCCCATCGGCCATGCCGCGAGCCGCGCGCGCGCCTGCCGCGAGCGGACGCCGCCCGTCACGACGATCACCGCCGCAAGCAGGGGCAGGAACGGAACGAGGATCACGAAGGGCATGGTTGCGTTATCCCCATAAACGGAGATCCTCCCTCGAAACAAAAAAAGCCAACCGGCGTCCTCGAAAAGCCTCCGAGGAGCAGACGGTTGGCTTGCACTGTGGCCGGCCCTCTGAATCGGGAACCGGCTACCCTACTTGCCTTAGCGTTGCTTAGCGTAATCTAAAGAACGATGGCTCCGCCTGTCTTTGCGGGAACAAGGACCGGTGGCACCATCTGTCACGACTCACTGATACCAGACCTAGGTGATCAGATTCAATCAAAAATCACCCATCCAACCGAGCTAGGCCTTTCTGCCGAAGCTTTGATGGACGACCGACCCGTCCCATCTAACGCTTGTTCTCAGGCGGGCCGTGTCTCTATAATCTTGACACCTCGCACGTAACGGGTTGAATGGTATGAAGAATGGACGAACAAAGGGCGAAATCGAAGGCGCGGTCCGTAACGCCATCATTCGGTTCGAGCAGGAATTCATGGGGAGAGGGCCGGAAGATGTGCGTGCCTTCATTGTGCGGGATATTATTCTCGTCAGGCTCAAGGGAGTCCTGACGCCGGCCGAACGGCAATTGGCCAAGACCGAAGAGGGGATCGAGATGGTCAAGCAGCTGCGCCAAACGCTGATCGCGCAGGGGCGAAAGAATCTTTCTGAGGAAATCGCGGAGATCACAGGAGTGAAAATCACCGCACTCTTCACCGATATCGACACCTACATCGGCGAACGGATCATCGTCTTTACCCTTGCTCAAGATCTCGAATCAACCGTATAAACCCTCCGCTCAACCGAGATCTTTGCGGGATTGATCGAATGTTATCGACGGCAGGCTGCGTAACGATCAAATATCGCCGCTCTTTCAGGCTTATTGCTTGACCACAGCATCTTTCCCGTGTACTGTGAGAACACGACGTGTTGAGCCCCGCAGGCTATCCTATCCCTCGCGTTTCCTGATCCCTCCTTACGCGATCGATTCCCCGTCTCCGCCGCTCCTACGCCAAAGTGTCCCGTCTGATCTGAATTGATCTTCCGGTTCTGACTGATCAGAGTAGTCTATGGACACGGAGAATGTCAGGTAACCGCCGCGACCAGGAGGCAGTAATGACCGTCACCACGAAAAAAATCGTCATCAATAAGAGCTATGGAGAATTTTGCGTCAGCCATAAAGCATTCCTGCGGTTGCGCGAGTTGAGTCAACAGGAGACGCTCAAAGAACATGACCTCGGTCAATATTGGCCGAGTTGGGCAGGACCGGAGGAGCCGGCGCTCAATAAGTGCGGCGCGCTTATTCCACGCGACGATCTGAAGCTTATCCAAGTCGTGGAAGAGTTGGGGACCGAAGCCGATGGATCGTCGGCTGCACTGAAGGTTGTTGAGATTCCCCATGATGTCGAATGGGAAATCGAAAAGAGTTTTGGGGTCGAGCATGTGAGCGAGCGCCATCGCACATGGAAATGAAGGTCGGAAGATCGAGGAGGACGTCATGAACACGGAGCAATTCACGCAAAGTTGGGAGCAACTCGAAGGACATCTTAAACAACACTGGTCAAAACTGACGGATGATGATCTTCTGGGGATTGCAGGTAGTCTGGACAAGTTCAATAGCGCCATTGAAAAACGTTACGGCGAGATGAAGGGTGACGTCAGTAAGTGGACGGATCTCTGGTACGCCAGGTGGACGGGGCGGTATGAACCGTATTACCAACAATGGAAGCCCGCGACGGGGTCCCGTTTCTAACCATTTGCTCCTGACTGAAAGGGCGCCTATATGAACCAAGCTGGATTGAGCGAGTTACTGACTCCCTCCGGTTTCTTTCAGTACTTGGCCCAGCAGACGAAGCTGGATCCTGAGGCGGTCAAGCGGATCTACCTGTGCGGTATTCCCTGGAACCTGTGGCCGCGCGACCTCGACATCACTGGTGAAGCTGCCGCGGCCGGCGTCACGTTGTTCACGTATCTTGCCGCGATGCAACCGTTGATCGACATGGACACCAGGGAGAAAGAGGCTGAGCTGGCCGCATACGAGGTCACGCTGACTCATTGTGAGGCCATGCTGGCCCCGGCGATTCGCGCGCAGGTGGAAAAGGTGGCGGCGATATCGGGCACGGACAAGGAGACGATTTGCAGGGTCCTACATGCCCTTTACACCTATCGCCAGCGTGTCGGCCGGTTATCCATCCAGAAGGTCGGAGAAGAGTCGAAACACCGGATGGAGCAACAAGCCATCTCCAATGCTGAAATCTCGCGCGTCATGGTCGCGCAGGAAACGCTTGTCGCGAAGCTTGAGCCGGGCAAACCCGTCCCGTGAGATTGCAACGGTTTCGGGCTTGCTCCCTGAGGCGGTGTCTCTTGTACAACGGAGGTGGGCCGTGGAATTGATGATCTGGATGGCCGTGTGGTTTGCCGCCACGCTCGCGCTTGTGCCCACGCTGGTGGTCGGAAGCTGGTTCGTCATTATCTACGTGGTCGTCGGAATGATTGACGGGATTCTCTGGTTGCTGGATCAGGGTTGGCGAACGAGAGGGGGCCGAAAAGCAGCGACCGGCCCTGTGCCGGCGCTGATTGCGCCCCGGGCGGTTATCCCCGACGCCTCGTGAAGTGAAAGGTTACGGTGAACTGGTTTGGAGGGTCATCTGAGGAGGGTTGAAAAATGTCGGCACCAGTCTTTCTCAATACACCATTCGGGTTAGTGTGGTTGATACTCAAGGGCGACAAGCTCACCGTCAAAACCCCGCCAGCCGGCGCACCGGCGCGGATCAACAGCATTGCCTGTTCGCTCAATCTTATCTATCGCGTGAGCGGCAAAAGCCTCCGACCCATGACGATGGAAGCGTTTACCCATCCGAAACATGAGATGATCCCCGGCAATTTGGCTCAGAAAGCCTCGCAACTCATGCTGCCGGTCGCGCTTCAGTGGCTGGCAAGTCAGACGGTACCCGCGCACTAGAGCGGAGACAATGGCCGCACGATCGCTACTCTTTAACCGTCATAGCGTGATTCTCAATTCAGATCAGCTCGATAACGGCCGTTGGGTGGGAAGTTTTTACGCAATTGACGTCGGCGCCGGCATCGGCGAACAAGGTGAAGGACACTATGCCGACGGCACGTTTGACACCCCTGAAGAGGCAGAGGAGGCGGCAGTAAGAGCCGCTGAAGTGTGGGTGCGATGTCGCGAGACCTAGCGTCGTTCCTCGTGCTAGAATGACTCCCGGCTTTGCGCGAAGGTGTCCTGCAGAAAAAAAGAAGAGAGATAGGGAGACGCATGAATATGATTGAGGTTGCCGTCGGTCTGATGCTTCTTGCGCTAGGGATGCTCCTTGGTCGACGCTGGTACATAAGCCGGCCGACAGTCAAGCTGACCCATTCTCTTCTGGCCAATGTGATCCGAGAGAAAGATGCGTACCGGCGATGAAGGCGAGGCGAAGAGACCCGCGACCATGACTGTTCCCGACCAGGCGTTGGCCTTTCTGAAGAATCATCTCAGTTCAAGGTACTGTCTTGCATGTCTGTGCAAGCAGGCAGACATTACGTCTTCAGACGGGACGGAACGCATACGCAAGGCCTGGCGAACAACGTGGTCGGTCTGGATCAGCACCGGGACCTGCTGCGGATGCGGGGAAGAAGGACCTGTTGCGAATCTATAAATGCGGTGACGTCGTCAATCGTCTTCTCTTACAACCGCGAAAATCTCCCTCTATACGGACTTAACATCCAGAAGCCGGCGCCTGGCCTCGTTTCTTCCGCAACCTCAATTCTGCCAGTATTATTCTTTGGATTGCTTATCTTGTAAAAATAATTGCTATCGTCTCCAACCTGGGATACGCTTAGGTAGATGAGCATACTTGTCTGCGATGATACGGTCGAGAGCCGGCTGGTGCTTCAAGCCATGCTGAGAGCGGGCGGCTATAGCGACGTGACGCTCGCGGAATCCGCCAGAGAAGCCTTCTCATATCTGAATTTTTACGAGCCCGCGTCCACACCTCCCGCCGTGGACCTGATCCTGATGGATCTGCTGATGCCTAACATGGACGGCATCGAGGCGTGCCGGCTTCTGAAAGCGACGGAACATCTTCGGGGAATTCCCATCATCGTCGTCACGTCGAAAGCTGAGACGAAGGATTTACAGACGGCGTTTGACGCCGGGGCGATGGACTATTTGGTGAAGCCGGTGAAGCGAGTCGAATTGCTGGCTCGCGTTCGCTCGGCATTACTGCTCAAGCATGAGATGGATTGCCGCAAAGCCCGAGAGCTGGAATTAACGAAGGGGAATCACGCTCTGCAACTCGCCCTGCAGGAAATCAAAGTCTTGCAGGGCTTTATCCCCATTTGCGCCAATTGCAAGAATATCCGAAATGCCCAGGGGTATTGGGAAGAAATGATGGTCTATATCCGTGAGCACTCACATGTGGAATTCACGCACGGCATCTGCGACAGGTGCATGAAAGTGCTGTATCCCGATCTCGACATGCCGGAGACTGATCACCCCCCGGGCATGCCGTCCCCTTTCTGACCCTCCGAACGGACCTGGCGAGCCCTTGGCGTGTCACCGAGCCGGCAGGCCTTCGGCGTCGAACTGGATGCCCGCCGTTTGAACTTCTCGGTACGGCAACAGCCATACCAACGACTCGTCGTGCAGATCCACGACTTGGATGCGATTGCCCCAGGGGTCTCGAAAATCACAGCGGAAGTGCGGTTCCACGGAGAGCCCATACTTCTTGGTGATCTTCTCGCGGACCTCATTGATCTGCGCGTCATCCCGCACCATGATGCCGAAATGCTTGACGCGATCTGGGCGAAGCTCTTTCACTTCGAAGATGGCCAGGAACTGGTGCTCGCCCAGCTTGCACCAGGCGGCTCCTTCGCCGCCCCGGAGCAGCTCCAGATTAAACACGTCTGAATAGAAGGACATGGCCTTCTCGGCATCGTCCACTTCAATCGCGACATGGTTTGAACCATAGACCTGGACAGCCATATCCCTACTCCCCGGTGAGGTGCCCTCCCTGCGGTCATCATAACAAGAAATAAATTGCCGAGCCACGACGGAAGCCGACAGCATTTCACCCGACAATCCTGCCGTCTCACTCTTTTCG
>VBOG01000021.1 GCA_005877815.1 Nitrospirota bacterium | reverse complement strand
CCAACCCTGGAGGTCCGCTTCATTTGCCTTCTCCGCGCCGCATACTCGCGCAGCCGCGTTTCTTTTGCCGTAGCCTTAGGGTGCGCTCATTCCCGGAACGCTCAATAATCGGGAAATGAAAAAGGCAACCTAAGTTACCTGGCGATCATCCACCATTGCGCGACTGTGGACGTATGCAAACGAAACTACCACTAAATGGGACAATTCAACATCCTGATTTGGCAGAGGCGTTGCGCGGAGAGAGCGGCACATTCTTTTGCCAGCAAGGTGGCCAAGGCTACATTGTAACGGCAGCGGAAGGCTTCTCCATTAAATCATTGCGGCCAGTCGGTCGCAAGATCGTGGAAGCCAATGTGCCCATGCACAATACTCCAGAACCCTGGGCGATTACCAAAATCTCCGAGGATGTTCTTGAGTTTAGCGCTGTACCACAACAATCTCCTCGCCAGCAGCGAGCCGCCTAAAGGCTGAAATAGTGCCCTGCGTGTTTAGCGCACGCGGGGCGACTGGCGGCTGAACAACGAAACACGCAATACCGCCGAGTTTGCTGAATTCCGGACAACTGGGCCAGCAAGCAGATAAAACGCGCTAGAGCAAAAAGCGCGAGAAATCTCCGGAGTGAGCAGCGGCCTGTGGGGGGACCCGCTGCAAAAACAAAGCCTCAGTGAGGAAACTCGCTGAGGCTTTTTTCAGCCGGAGCCTGAATGAAAGGTACGATCTCGCCCGGCAGCCGCGCGCGTATCAACCCTTTTTCCACCCGTTGCCGTTCCCATCTGGCGCGAGCGCAGGCGCGTACTCCGGCGTAAGATCGATATCTTCTGCAGTAGGTTCTTCTTCAGCTTCTGCCAAAGATTTTTCGTGATGTTCTTTGGCGAGCAGCATGTAGAGCGACGGAACGATAAAAAGGGTGAAGATGGTTCCGATGCTCATTCCACCAACAAGCACAAGACCGATTGAGTTTCGCGCTGCGGCGCCCGGGCCGCTCACAAGCGTGAGCGGGAAATGACCGGCGATCGTGGCGATGCTGGTCATGAGGACTGGACGCAGTCGCGTGCGCGCCGCCTCGGCAATAGCAGCGAGTTTGGCGCGGCCTTGCCGCTGGAGCTCATTAGCAAATTGCACGATCAAAATTCCATTTCGCGAAATAAGCCCGACCAGAGTGACCAAACCAACCTGGGAATAGATATTCAGCGTCGTGGTCCATTTGTCTGTGAAAAACGCTACGTTCGGGTTCGGCATTTTCAGGAAGGTAAAGAGCAACGCTCCGAACAACGCAAGGGGGACCGAACCGAGCAGGATGATGAATGGATCGCGGAAGCTGTTGAACTGCGCTGCGAGGACGAGAAAGATCATCACGATAGCGAGAGCGAACGCGGGCAGGAATTTGTTTCCCTCAGCCCGCAGCTGTCGTGATTCGCCGGTGTAATCGATCAGATAACCTTTCGGCAGTGTTCTGGCTGCTTCGTCCTCGAGAAATTTGAGCGCTGCATCGAGTCCGCCCGTAGGCACGCCCATGATACGCACCGCATTGAGCTGCTGCATGCGACTGAGCGAGCGCGGCACCGTGCGGTTTTGGATCGTCGCGATCGTGCTGAGTGGTACAAGCTGATTGTTAGGCCCAGTCACATACATGTTTTCGAGCTGGCTCGGGTTTAACCGGTCAACTCGTTGCACCTGCGGGATCACTCTGTAGCTGCGGCCGGAAATATTAAACCAATTAACAAAGTTGCCTCCGACCATCGCCGATAGATCGGCGCCGATCTGTTTCATATCCAGACCGAGCATGGCGACTTTGTCATGGTCGATCACGATCTGCGATTCGGGTTGGTCGATCTTCGTATCGATCGGCGGCGGAAACCTGAAAACGCCTGCTTGCATCGCGCGCATTTTCAATTGCTCCGCCAGCTCGAGAATCCGCTCCGGCTCGGCCGTTGAGCAGATATAAAACTCGACCGGCATGAATCCGCCGCCGGGCAAGGCTGGCGGCATGATCGGAAACATTTCGATTCCCGGGATCTGCATCAGTCCCATCATCGTCGGGCCGACAAAAGCCGAAGTAGGTTTTTTGCGGACACCCCACGGTTTCAGCACCATTCCGCCGAAGCTTTCGTCAGGCGACGTGATCTGGAAGGAGAAATTCGTCTCCGGAAAGCTATGGAAAACTTTTCCCGCCGCGTCGGCGTAGGGTTGCAGCTGATCGACGGTCGCATTAGCGGGTGAATCTATGAAGCCAAAGATCACACCCTGGTCTTCAACCGGCGCCAACTCGTGTTTCGACATCTTGAACATCGGGATCGTCAGTAGCGCGAGACCGACCCAGACCACATAAACCGCAGGACGGACCTGCAACGTGCGGTCGAGCAGCCGGCCATAAGCGTTGCGGAACCTATCAAAGTTGCGGTTGATGACTCCGCTGAAGCCTTTGTCCGCGTCGCCGCGATGGAGCAGCTTCGAGCAGATCATGGGCGAAAGCGTCAACGCCACGATTCCCGAAATGCAAACAGCGCCCGCTAAAGTCAGGGCGAATTCGCGAAACAGCGCGCCGGTGAGTCCGCCCTGCAAACCGATCGGCACGTAGACCGCAGCGAGAGTGATCGTCATCGCGATGATCGGCGTGACCAACTCGCGCGCTCCCTGCAACGCCGCCTGGATTCCACGCATGCCTTCGCGCAAATGGCGTTCGACGTTTTCCACAACGACAATCGCGTCGTCCACCACCAACCCGACCGAAAGCACAATCGCCAGCAGCGTCAGCAGATTGAGCGTGAACCCGAAAACCTGCATGAGAAAGACGGCGCCAATAAGCGAAACCGGAATCGCAACGATCGGCGCGAGCACGGAACGCCACGAGCCCAGGAACAAAAAGATCACGAGCATCACGATGCAAAGCGTCTCGACCAGCGTTTTGAAGACTTCGTGCATCGCGTCATTGATGTAAGCGGTGGCGTCGTAGGCAACGCCCGCCACCATTCCCGTTGGCAGGTCGTGCTTGATTAAATCCAGCTCTGCACGAGCACGCCTGATCACGTCGACTGAGTTCGCATTCGGCAAGACGCGGATTCCCATGAACACGGCGCGCTGCTGCGAAAAGCGAACTTCCGTGTCGTAGTCCTCAGCACCGAGCACGACGTCGGCGATGTCGCTCAGTCGGATGAGCCTTCCATTCTGTTGACGGACGACAAGGTTTTTGAAGTCCGCCGCCGTGTGCAAATCGGTGTTCGCGGTCAGATTGACCTTCACCAGCGCGCCTTTTGTTTGACCCACTGCTGCAAGATAATTGTTCGCTGCTAACACCTGGCGAACCTGCGCTGGACTAATGTTCAGCGCCGCCATTCGATCCGGCTTGAGCCAAATCCGCATCGCAAAAGTGCGGCCACCAAGAATGTCTGCAGCCTGCACCCCCGGGATCGCGGAGAGACGCGGTTGCACGATCCGCACCAGATAATCGGTGACCTGGTTAGGCTGCAAAATGTCGGATGTAAAACTGAGATATGCGGAAGCGTACTCTGAGTCGGCTTGCTCGATCTTAATCGTGGGAACTTCGGCCTCAGGCGGAAGGAAATTGCGGACCGATTCGACCTGAGCGCTGATTTGCGAGAGGGCTTTGTTCGAATCGTAGTTCAACCGCAAGCGCGCGGTGATCGTCGAGAGGCCCTGCTGGCTTTGGGATTGCAAGTAATCGATGCCATCGGCCGCCGCGATCGCGCGCTCCAATGG